>NZ_JBHYDW010000164.1:0-8651 GCF_051860475.1 Elioraea sp.
GGGGGCGCCCCCGGGGGGGGGGGGGGGGGGGCGGGGCGCCCCCCCGGCTCTCCTCATGCCCTGTAAGGGATCTCGGCGGGGGCGCGCTGCACCGACGCCGGCGTCAGCAGTCGCACCCAGTCGAGCCCCTTCGTGCCCAAGGGATTCATGGTCAGGTCCGGCGGATACAGCACCATCCGGTCGATCACCGGGAACGGATACTCGTTCACATGCTTCGTCAGGCCGATCAGCATCGGCTCGAGCCCCTGGCCATCCTCGCGGATCTTCATCGTTCCGGTCAGGTGCGCAAACTCCAGCCCGCGCATCGTGTCCATCAGCTGCTCGCGCGACGGCCATGCGCCGCCGTTCGCCGCGGTCGCCTTCTCGTAGCCGGCCTTCAGCCCATAGAGCGCCTGTGCCATGTGGAAGGTCGGATAGATCGGATAGAGATTGAACCGCTGGCGATACGCGGCCGTGAAGTCCTTCAGGATCTGGGTGTCCTGCGCGGTCGGATGGAGGAACCAGTGGTCCCCGCGGCCGCCGACGATCACGCCCTCGGGCAGGGTCTTGCCGACCCGCTCAAGGCTGCTCTCGACCAGCGGCAGCACGAAGGTCGACCGCTCGAACAGCCGCCGCTCGGCCGCCTGGCGGACGAAGGTGTCGAGCTCCCCGCCCCAGCTGGTCGAGAAGATCACGTCAGGTCGCAACGCGAGCAGACGCGTCACCTCGGTCGAGAAGTCGGTCGCGCCGAAGCGGGGGAACAGCTCGGCCACCACGCGGACGCCTGGCTTCACCGCGTCCATCGCCGCCTTCCAGATCGCCCAGGAGTCCCGTCCCCAGGCATAGTCCTGGTTCAGCACGGCGACGGTGCGGAAGTCCGGCTTGACCTTCGCGAGATACAGCAGCGGTGCGACGATCTCGGGCACGGCGTTCGCCTGCGTCCGGACACAGTAGCGGTAGGACGCCTCCTCGAAGATGCGCTGGGTGCCGCAGTCCCATAGGATCGTCGGCATGCGGAGCTGCTCGGCGAGCGGTGCCACCGCCAGGCACGATCCCGAGGAGATCGACGCGAGCATCACGTCCACGCCTTCGTTCTGGACCAGCCGGCGGCACTCGCCGAGCAGGAAGTCCACGCCCGGCGCCTCGTCGATGACGATGCTGCGGATCGGCACGCCGCCGATTCCGCCGGCGCGGTTGAACTGCTCGATCAGCAGGTCGGCGGCGTTGCGGCCGGGGACCCCGAATACCGAGGCCGGGCCGGACAGGAACGTGGAGATGCCGATCTTCAGTTCGCTCGGCTTCTGTTGGCCGATCGCTTGGCGGGGCAGGAGCGCAGGCAGCGCCAGCGTCGACGCGACGGCGGTCTGAAGGGCGGTGCGGCGTGTCAGCTTCGCCATCTGGACGTCTCCCTCACTCTTCCGTCGACGCAGGCAGCGCCGACGCCGGGACGGTATCGTGCTGTCGGCAAGGCGCCAAGGGGTGCGGTGGAGTGCGACAAACCGCGTGCCCGGGTGACGATTCTCTGCGACTCTGTGCCGACACTGACCGGAACGGGTGACGATGGCGACGATCAAGCGGCTTGGCGTGCTGACCACCGGCGGCGACTGCGCCGGACTGAACGCGGCGATCCGCGCGGTGACGATCCGCGCGGCCACGACCTATGGCCTGGAGGTGCTGGGGCTGATCCAGGGCACCCACGGGCTCATGGAGGACCCGCCGCGCTTCGTGACGCTGGACGGCAGCATCAACGATCCCTCGCTTCTGCGCCAGGGCGGAACGATCCTGGGCAGCGTCAATCGCGGCGATCCGTTCTCGTTCCCGCTGCCGGGCGGCGGCAAGGAAGATCGTTCGCCGCTCATCTTCCGCGGCGTCGAGGCCCTCGGTCTCGATGCGATCGTCGGCATCGGCGGCGACGGCTCGATGCGGATCATGCACCGGCTGATGCAGTCCGGGCGCTTCCCGTTCGTCGGCATCCCGAAGACGATCGACAACGACCTGGCCGCGACGGAGTACGCGATCGGCCACCACACGGCGGTGGAGGTGGCGACCGAGGCGCTGGACCGGCTGCAGCCGACCGCGGCGAGCCACAACCGGATCATGGTGCTGGAGGTGATGGGTCGGGACGCGGGCCATATCGCCCTGTCCGCCGGGGTGGCCGGTGGTGCGGACGTGATCCTGATCCCCGAGATCCCATGGCGCGTGGGCGCGGTCGCCGATGCAATCGCCCGACTGCGCGCGCGCGGCCGCAACTTCGCGCTGGTGGTGGTGGCGGAAGCCGTTCCGTCGCCCGAGGGCGAGACGGTGCTGGCGGGCCCCAGCGCCGCCGGGGCGATGCCCCGTCTTGGTGGCGTTGGCGCGCGGATCGCGGCAACGCTGGAACAGGCGACCGGCGCCGAGGCACGCGTCACAGTGCTCGGCCATGTGCAGCGTGGCGGCAGCCCCGGCGCGCTCGATCGGCTGGTTGCGTCATCGATGGGCGTGCACGCGGTCGATCTCGCCACCCAGGGCAGGTTCGGGCGGCTGGTGGTTTGGCGCGAGGGCCGCGTGGCCGATGCGCCGATCGCGGAGGCGGCGATTGCGGCACGGCCGGTGGACCCTCAGGGCGACCTGGTGCGCGCGGCCCGCGGGCTCGGGATCTGTTTCGGAGACGAGTAGCAGGTGGATCGTCCTCGTCCGGTGCGCCGGGGCAGGGTGCGTCCATGGGCCCATGGTCGGCGACCGCGCAGGGGCTGCGGTCGGGTCGCGCTCGCCGCTCCAGCGGAGTGACCGCCGTGCGGCGGGTCCCGGGCCCTCGGTTCGTGCATCCGGTTGCCTGCGCTGCTGAAGCGTGGCACGCCGTCGCGGCGGAGGGACGCAGGGGTGGACATCGCCGGAGCATTCTCGCTGCGGGGGCGGATCGCGCTGGTGACCGGCGCGTCCGGCGTGCTCGGGGCGCATTTCGCGCGGGTGCTGCACGGCGCGGGCGCCCACGTGGTGCTTGCGGCACGCCGGCCGGATGCCTGTGCTGCGCTCGCGAACGAACTCGGTGTGGGGGCTGTCGCGCTCGACGTGACCGATGCCGGGGCGATCGCGTCGGCCTTCGATGCCGCCCAAGCGGCCTGCGGCGCACCGTGTGACGTGATCGTCAACAACGCGGGGATCGCGGTGACGAAGCCGGCGCTGGAGCAGAGCGTGGAGGACTGGGACGGCGTGCTGGCCGTGAACCTGCGTGGCTGCTTCCTGGTGGCGCAGGAGGCGGCGCGGAGGATGGTCGCTTCGAAGGTCCCCGGCGCGATCGTCAACATCGCCTCGGTGCTCGGACAGCGCGTGATCCCGGGTGTCGCCGGCTACAGCGCCGCCAAGGCCGGGCTGATCCAGCTCACCCGCCAGCTCGCGGTGGAACTCGCGCGCCACCGCATCCGTGTCAACGCGCTCGCGCCGGGCTATGTCGAGACCGCGATCAACCGCGATTACTTCGCCTCCGAAGCGGGCCAGGCGATGATCCGCCGCATCCCGCAGCGCCGCCTCGGCACGCCCGAGGATCTGACCGGGCCGCTGCTGCTGCTGGCCTCGGAGGCCGGCGCGCATATGACGGGCGCGGTCGTCACGGTGGACGGCGGCCATTCGGTTAACCCGCTCTGAGACGAGGCGACATGGACTTCATCCTGCCCCCCGAGATCGAGGCGATCCGGCTGCACATCCGGCGCTTCGTCGACGAGCGGCTGATCCCCCTGGAATCCGATCGCGCCAGCTACGACGAGCACGAGAACATCGCCCCGCATGTGCTGGCCGAGCTGCGCACGCAGGCGAAGGCGGAGGGGCTCTGGGCCTTGCAGATGCCGAAGGCGCTCGGCGGCGGCGGGCTCAGTCGCGTCGGCATGGCGGCCTGCTACGAGGAGATGAACCGCTCGATCTTCGGCCCTGTGGTGTTCAACAGCGCCGCTCCCGACGATGGCAACATGATGGTGCTGGACCGCGTGCTCCCGGAGGCGATGAAGCCGCGCTGGCTCCAGCCGATCGTGCATGGCGCGGTGCAGTCCGCCTTCGCGATGACCGAGCCGGATGGATGCGGTTCCGATCCGAACCTCACCTACACACGCGCCGAGCGGGTCGGCAACGACCGCTGGCGCGTCACCGGGCGCAAATGGTTCATCACCGGTGCGGGCAATGCGCGCATCTTCATCGTCATCGCCCGCACCTCCGAGGACGAGCGCAAGGGGCTCTCGGCCTTCCTGTTCGATGCCGATACGCCCGGCTGGCGCATCGTCCGGCGCATCCCGATCATGGGGCCGGAGGAGCATGGCGGGCATTGCGAGCTCGTCTTCGAGGGGCTGGAGGTGCCGGACGAGCAGCGGCTGCTGAATGTCGGCGACGGGCTGAAGCTGACGCAGATGCGTCTCGGCGTGGCGCGGCTGACGCACTGTATGCGCTGGCTCGGCCTGTCGCGCCGCGCGCTTGAGATCGCGATGGCGCATGTGGCGGGGCGTGACTCCTTCGGCATCAAGCTGATCGACCGCGAGAGCGTGCAGGGCCTGATCGGCCAGGCGGCGATGGAGATCGAGATCGGCCGGCTGCTGACGATGAAGGCGGCCTGGGTGCTGGATCAGGGCGGGTTCGCGCGCAAGGAGGTTTCGATGGCCAAGGTGGTGGTCGCGGATGCGTTGCAGCGTGCGGTCGACACCGCCTTGCAGCTGCTCGGCGCCAAGGGCTACTCGAAGGACACGGTGATCGAGTGGATGTACCGCTACGCGCGCCAGGCGCGGCTGGTGGACGGCGCCTCCGAGGTGCATCGCATGGTCCTGGCGAACACGCTGCGCCGCGAGGGGCGCGAGTTCTTCGCCTGGGGACCGCCCGCGCATGGATGAGGCACGACGCGAGCGCCTGACCGCTTGGCTGCGGATCGCTTCGGGCGACCCGTGGCTCGCCGTCACGGCGATGGCGCGGCTCGCGGGCGGAGCGATCCAGCAGAACTGGGCGCTCGACGTCGTACGCGACGGTGCTGCGGAGGCATGGGTGCTGCGGACCGACAATGCGGCGACGCTGGCCGTCTCGCATGGGCGGGCGGCCGAGTTCGCCCTGCTGCGCGCTGCGCATGACGCGGGCGTGACGGTGCCGGAGCCGCTGTTCCTCTGTACGGACCGGCAGGTGATCGGCGCGCCGTTCTTCGTCATGCGCCGCGTCGCCGGCGTGGCCGCGGGGCATCGCGTGGTCAAGAGTGAGACGCTCGGCGGCGGGCGCGCGGCCTGCGCGCGCGCGCTGGGGCGGGACCTCGCACGCATTCACGCGCTCCGCCCGCCGCGCGCAGACCTCGCCTTCCTCGGCGATGCGCCCGCCGATCCGTGCGTGTCCTTCATCGCAGGGCAGCGCTCGGCACTGGACCGCCAGCGTCTGCCCCGTCCGGCGCTGGAATGGGGGCTGCGTGCGCTGGAACGGACCGCACCCGGTCCCGCAACGATCGTGCTCTGTCATAACGATTTCCGCACCGGCAACATCATGCTCGACGAGACAGGCGTCACAGCCATCCTGGACTGGGAGTTCGCCAGCTGGGGCGACGGGCATGCCGATCTCGGCTGGCTCTGCGCGGCGTGCTGGCGCTTCGGCAACACGGCGCAGGAAGCCGGCGGGATCGGCCCGCGTGCTGCCCTCTACGCGGGCTATGCCGAGGCAAGCGGCCAGGCGCCCGCGCACGAGCGCGTGCTGTGGTGGGAACTCGCCGCCCATATCCGCTGGGCCACGATCGCGCTCGATCAGGCCGAGCGCCACCTTTCCGGCGCCGAGCGCGGCCTCGAACTGGCGCTGACCGGCCATCTCGTTCCCGAACTCGAATGGCGGGTCCTGTCGATGGTGGAGGCGCGCGTCGATGCGTGAGCTGCCGCTTGGCCCCGATCTGCTGACGACCGCGCGCGAGGTGCTGCTGAACGAGCTGCTGCCGCAGCTCCCCGAGACGCATGGTCTGGCGGCGCGCATGGTCGCGAACGCGATCGGGATTGCCGCGCGCGAGGCGGCGCAGGATCCGTCCTGGCAGCAGGAGGCGCTGGCGCGGATGCGGTCGCTGACGGGCGATGCCGCGGACCCGCTGCGCGGCTTCGCCGCCGCGATCCGCGTGGGTGCGTTCGATCCTGGAACGCCCCACTACGCTGACGCGGTCGAGCTCCTGCGGGACATCACGCGCGCCCGCTGCACGGTCAGCGCGCCGCGGGCGCTCGCCAAGGGGTAGCGCGATGGACGACGACCTGCCGCGGACCGGCGCCAACCATGTCCCGCTCTCACCGGTCTCGTTCCTGCGCCGCGCCGGCCAGGTCTGGCGCGACCGCATCGCGGTCATCCACGGCGCGCGGCGGGTCACCCACGCCGCGCTGTTCGAGCGCAGCCGACGCCTCGGCTCGGCGCTCAAGGGCGTGGGCCTCGCACCGGGCGACGTCGTCGCAGTGCTGATGCCGAACATCCCCGAGATGCTGGAGGCGCATTTCGGTGTGCCGATGGCCCATGCCGTGCTGTGCCCGATCAATACGCGGCTCGATCCCGCGGCCGTGCGCTTCATCCTCGAGCACTCGGGCGCGAAGGTGCTGCTGCTCGATCGCGAGTTCGCGTCGCTCGCGGGCGTGGCGCTGGACGGGCTCGCGGGACCGCCGCGTCTTGTCGTGGTGGACGATGCGGAGGGTCCGGGTGGCGCGGAGATTGCCGCCACGCCGTACGAGGCGTTCCTCGCATCCGGCGATCCGGACTTCCCGGTGCAGCCGCCCGCGGATGAATGGACGGCGATCTCGCTCTCCTACACCTCGGGCACGACGGGGAATCCCAAGGGGGTGGTCGTGCACCACCGCGGCGCCTACCTCAATGCCTGCGGCAACGCGCTCGCCTTCGGCCTCTCACCCCGCAGCGTCTATCTCTGGACTCTGCCGATGTTCCACTGCAACGGCTGGTGCTACACCTGGGGCGTCACGCTGCAGGGTGGCACCCATGTGTGCCTGCGCCGCGTCGAGCCCGCGCGTGTGTTCGCGCTGATCGCCGAGCACGGTGTGACGCATCTGTGTGCCGCGCCGGTCGTGCTCAACATGCTGATCCACGCGCCGGCCGAGCTGCGCCGCAGCTTCCCGCATCGGGTCGCGATCGCCACGGGCGGCGCGGCACCGCCCTCGCCGGTGATCGCGGCAATGGAGGGTCTCGGCTTCGAGGTCACGCATCTCTACGGGCTGACGGAGAGCTTCGGCCCCTCACTGCTCTGCGCCTGGCAGCCGGGACTCGATACCCTCTCGCCCGAGGCGAAGGCTGCGTTCATGGCGCGCCAGGGTGTGGCGCTGCCGACGCTGGATGAGGCGACGGTACTCGACCCGGCAACGGGCGCGCCGGTGCCCGCGGACGGCACGACGCTCGGTGAGATCGCGCTGCGCGGCAACACGGTGATGAAGGGCTATCTGCGCAACCCGGCGGCGAACGAGGCCGTGTTCGTCGATGGCTGGTTCCGCACCGGCGATCTCGGCGTGCTGCACCCCGACGGCTACATCGAGGTGAAGGACCGCGCCAAGGACGTCGTCATCTCGGGCGGCGAGAACATCTCCAGCCTGGAGGTGGAGGAGGTCCTGTACCGGCACCCGCAGGTGATGGAGGCGGCCGTGGTGGCGCAGCCGGACGCGACCTGGGGCGAGGTGCCGCATGCCTTCGTCACACTCAGGCCGGGCGCGGAGGGCGCGACGGAGGTCGAGATGATCGCCTGGTGCCGCGACCGGCTGGCGCACTTCAAGGCGCCGAAGCGTGTCACGTTCGGGCCGTTGCCGAAGACCGCGACGGGGAAGATCCAGAAGTTCGAGCTGCGCGCGCGGTTGCGGGGAGGCGGCTAGCGTCGGCTGTCGCGCGAGGGGTAGGCGTTGCCACGGCCTCAGCCGCCCGAACGTGCACCGGTCTTCTCACGTTTGACCGTTTCCGCGATGGCCGTCTCCAGCGCTCGCGACAGCCGCGCTCGTGGGCTTGGGGGTGCGGCCAAGCTCACCTGACGCTGCGTTGCTGATTCGTGTCGCACGACGTCGAACCTATAACGGAAACGAAAGTCATCTCGCCGCGATCCGAACACCGGGACCTCCGAATGCTCCATCCGTGATCTGCTCGGAGAGCCTGCGTGTGCTCGGGCTGATGCCGCACCAGAAGGACTTGATCGATCCGCTGACGGGCGGCACGGACCGGCTGCCGCTGTTCGAAAGTCTTGCCGCGGCGGCAGCCTGGAGGCGGCTTCCTGCTGTCACTCCTGCGGCGGCAGCGAGCGCAGATAGGCGACGACGTCGCGCAGGTCCCGCGGATCGAGTTGCGCCCAGATCGGCGCGCGCCCTCCCATCGGCGGGGCCAGTCGGCGGCCGTCAGCCGACACGCCGCGCGTGATCGCGGTCATGATCTGCTCGTCGCTCCAGCGTCCGATGCCGCGCTCCGGATGCGAGGAGATGTTGCGCGCCACCACGACACCCCAGGGTCCCTCCAGCGCGAGGCCGACCGCGCCGGTGCGGGTCGCGTCGCGGCGCCCCTCGCTGATCTGCGGCGTGTGGCAATCCATGCAGTGGGCGATCGCCACTGCGAGATATTCGCCGCGCTTTACGGGATCGGCGGGCTGATCAGGCACCGCCGTTACCGGATCGTCCATCGGGGTGAGCGCGAACGGGTAGGTCGAGCGTTCCGCGACCGCGTTGCGCACCGGCTTGACCGTGCGG
>NZ_JBHYDW010000165.1:0-8606 GCF_051860475.1 Elioraea sp.
CCGTGGGATAGAGCCCGCACCACACCACCGGCACCGAGGGCTTGAACCCGGGCAGCGGCTCGGCTGCCGGCACGCGGTCATCGGTGATCGTGTCGCCGACATTGCAGTCCGCCACGGTCTTGATCCCGGCGGTGATGTAGCCGATCTCGCCCGGGCCGAGATCGTCCACCGGCACCAGTTTCGGCGTGAAGATGCCGGTGGCCTCGACGGTGTGCACCGCGCCCGTGCTCATGAACCGGATGCGCTGGCCCTTCCTCAGCCGCCCGTCCTTCACCCGCACCAGGATGACCACACCGAGATAGGCGTCGTACCAGCTGTCCACCAGCAGCGCCTTGGCGGACGCACCCGGGTCGCCCTTGGGCGGCGGCAAGCGCGTCACGATCGCCTCCAGCACGCCCTCGACGTTGAGGCCCGTCTTGGCGCTGATCATCACCGCGTCGTCGGCCGGCAGGCCGATCACGTCCTCGATCTGCTCCTTCACCTTGTCGGGCTCGGCGGCGGGCAGGTCGATCTTGTTCAGCACCGGCACGATCTCGTGGCCCGCATCGATCGCCTGATAGACGTTGGCGAGCGTCTGCGCCTCCACGCCCTGCGAGGCGTCCACCACCAGCAGCGAGCCCTCGCAGGCGGCAAGGCTGCGCGACACCTCGTAGGCGAAATCGACATGCCCCGGCGTGTCCATCAGGTTCAGCTCGTAGGTGTTGCCGTCCTTCGCCGGGTAGATCAGCCGCACCGTCTGCGCCTTGATGGTGATCCCGCGCTCGCGCTCGATGTCCATGGAGTCGAGCACCTGCTCCTTCATCTCGCGGTCGGTGAGCGCGCCGCAGGCCTGGATCAGCCGGTCCGCGAGCGTGGACTTGCCGTGGTCGATATGCGCGATGATCGAGAAGTTGCGGATCAGGTGCAGCGGCGTGTCTGTCATGGGTCCGGGCGTCATGCGCCAATCGGCCCGGGCGGAATGGCCGACGAGCCGTCGAGGGGTCACTTAGGCCAAACGGGCGGGATTTCAAAGCGCAGAGGCGGCATTGACAGCCGCGTGAAGCGGCGCCGAGGCTTGCGCGCAGAAGCAGGAGGGAACGCGATGGCCAAGGGCAACGGGGCGGATGACGGCAAGATGCGGCTGAGAAGCCGCGAGTGGTTCGATGATCCGCACGATCCCGGCATGACCGCGCTCTACCTCGAGCGCTACCTGAACTACGGGCTGACCCGCGAGGAGCTGCAGTCCGGACGGCCGATCATCGGCATCGCCCAGACGGGCAGCGACCTCGCGCCCTGCAACCGCCACCACGTCCAGCTTGCCAGCCGCGTGAAGGACGGCATCCGCGATGGAGGCGGCGTGCCGATCGAGTTCCCGATCCACCCGATCCAGGAGACCGGCAAGCGTCCGACCGCGGCGCTCGACCGCAACCTGGCGTATCTGTCGCTCGTCGAAGTGCTGCACGGCTACCCGCTCGACGGCGTGGTGCTGACCACGGGCTGCGACAAGACCACACCCGCCTGCCTGATGGGGGCGGCGACCGTGAACATCCCCGCGATCGTGCTGTCCGGCGGGCCGATGCTGGACGGGTGGTGGAACGGCCGCCTCGCCGGCTCCGGCACCGTGATCTGGGAGGCGCGCAGGCTGCTCGCCACTGGCCGGATCGACACCGAGCAGTTCATGCAGATCGCCGCCTCCTCGGCGCCCTCGGTCGGGCACTGCAACACCATGGGCACGGCGCTGTCGATGAACGCGCTCGCCGAGGCGCTGGGGATGAGCCTGCCCGGCTGCGCCGCGATCCCCGCGCCCTATCGCGAGCGCGGCTGGATGGCCTACGAGACCGGCCGGCGCATCGTCGCCATGGTGCGCGAGAACCTCCGCCCCTCCGATATCCTGATCCGGGCGGCGTTCGAGAACGCGATCGCGGTGGCCTCCGCCATCGGTGCCTCGTCGAACTGTCCGCCGCACATCATCGCCATCGCGCGCCACATCGGCGTCGAGCTCACGATCGAGGACTGGCAGACGATCGGCGCCGACATCCCGCTGCTGGTGGACTGCCAGCCCGCGGGCCGTTTCCTCGGCGAGCGGTTCCACCGCGCCGGCGGCGTGCCGGCGGTGATGAGGGAGCTGCTCGATGCCGGTCGGCTGCGGGGCGAGGCGATCACCGTGACGGGGAAGAGCGTCACGGCGAATCTCACGGCGGTGCCGGAGCCTGACCGCGAGGTGATCCGCGCCTATGCGCAGCCGCTGAAGGAGAAGGCCGGCTTCGTCGTGCTGTCGGGCAACCTGTTCGACAATGCCGTGATGAAGGTCAGCGTGATCGACCCCGAGTTCCGCAAGCGCTTCCTCTCCGACCCGCCCGACGTGTTCGAGGGCCGCGCGATCGTCTTTGAGGGTCCGGAGGACTACCACGCGCGCATCGAGGACCCCGCCCTCGGCGTGGACGAGCGCTCGGTGCTGGTGATCCGCAACTGCGGCCCCGTCGGCTATCCGGGCTCCGCGGAGGTGGTGAACATGCAGCCGCCGACCGCGCTGCTCGCGAAGGGTGTCTCGGCCCTGCCGACCATGGGCGACGGGCGGCAGTCCGGCACCTCGGGCAGCCCCTCGATCCTGAACGTCTCGCCCGAGGCAGCGGTCGGCGGCGGTCTCGCGCTGCTGCGCTCGGGCGACCGGGTGCGGATCGACCTCACCACGCGCCGGGTGGACGTGCTGATCGACGCGGTGGAGCTCGCCGCGCGCCGTGCCGCCTGGACGCCGCCCGAGCCCGCGCACAAGACGCCGTGGGAGGAGATCTACCGCGCGATGGTGGGCCAGCTCGGCACTGGGGCCTGTCTGGAGCCGGCCACGCTCTATCTCGACATCGTGGCCACGCGCGGGGAGAGCCGGCACAGCCACTGATGTCCGATCGCCAAAGGTTCGACCCCCGGTGATCGGGCATCAGAGCAGCCCGCGCAGCCGGGCGCGGAGCAGGCAGGCCAGCGAGTATGCGTCCGTGAGCTCGCCCTCGGACACCATGACCTCGACCTCGGCGACGGCGAAGGCGCGCAGCTCCGTGATGCCCTCGTTCAGTGCCGGTGCGCCCAGCGTGCTCACCTCCGCCAGATAGAGCTGCACGGCAAGGCCGAGCAGGCCGGTCGAGCCGTGCACGGCGCCGAGCGGGGTGAGCGAGGTGACCGTCGCGCCGATCTCCTCGGCGAGCTCCGCGCGGGCGGCGTGCTCCGCGTCGAAGCCGGGCTCGATCCCGCCGCGCGGCACCTCCCAGTGCCACGCGCGCGTGGCATGGCGGAAATGCCGCACCAGCACCAGACGACGGTCCGGCAGCCGCGGCAGCATCGCGACCCCGGAAAGGTCGCCGGCTGCGCGCACCACCCGGTGGTGCACGCCGATCTCGCCGCCAGGAAAGCGCACCGCATCGCAGAGCAGCATGAGATAGGGGTCGCGGTAGCGGATTCCGACCTCCGCCCAGGCTTCAGGCAGCCCGCGCGCGGCATAGCGGCGGCCCATCTCCGCCTCGACGGCCATGATCCCGGCCGGGTCGAGCAGCACCTCGATCCCGCCATCCGGGTTGCGGAACCACGACGGATGCGTCTCGCGCAGCGCCAGGTACTCGACCAGGCGCGGCGGCGGGGGGGCGGACGTCACGTCCGCCGTGCCGTCAGCCGCGCGGATCAGCGCCGAGCGCGAACAGGTAGTTCGCCATCCTGTGGAAGCCCGTATGCACCACCTCGTCGTTCATGCTGAAGATGAACACGCTGTGGAAGTAGTCGAGCATCAATGCCTTCAGATCCGGTGCCGATTTGCAGTTGACGTGTCCTGCCTTGGACTGCGGCGAGGCGTAGGGCTGGCTCTCCAGCGACGGCAGGCCGATGATCCCGACCCCGTGCGGATCGAGCGCAGCGAAGCCGTTGGAGAGGAACAGGCGTTCCTTCGACGGCTCGATGTGTTCGAGGACGTCGAGCGCATAGACCGCGTCGAACCTGCCGGGCACGGGGCCGTCGAGCATGTCGTGGACGAACACGTCGAACTGCCAGCGCGGCACCATGCGCGCCTTCACGTCCTCGACGAACACCGGATCGAAGTCGAGTGCGCTCAGCCGCTCCACCTCGGCCTGGACGATGCGTGTGCCGAACGCGTCGCCGCAGCCGATCTCGAGCACGTGCCTGCGCCCCGCGAGCATCTTGGCGACGAACTTGTAGCGCGAGAGGCGGAAGACCAGGTGCTTTGGGTCCTCGTGCCAGCTCTCGCTGCTGCGCAGGCCCATCCGCTCGAAGCCCTGCTCGGCGACGTGCTCGACACACACCTGATACTGCGTTTCCCGGGTCTTCGGCATGCTCATGGGGGCCTCTCACTGCCGGCGGCGCAGGGCCGCGGAAATCTGGTCAGATCGCGACGTCGCCGTCCTTGCCAACGATCCTGGTCTCGGGACAGAGAACGACGAAATGCCCGCCGCGGTCCAGATAGTCGCGGTTGCCCTCGATGATCTTCTGCGCATGCACCCAGGCGAGGATCACCGCGTAGTCGGGCATGCGCTTCAGCAGCTCCGCCGTTGGCAGGATCGGAATGCCGTCGCCCGATTGGTAGCGGCCGACCTTCTGCGGATGGTCATCGACGATGTAGTCGATCGCGCCGGCAAGGCCGAGCTGGGCGATCAGCGTGGGGCCGCTGCGCGCGGCCCCGAAGCCGGCGATGCTGCGCCCCTCGCGCATCCACCGCGCGGCGAGGGCGGCGGTGCGTTCGCGAATCTGCCTCACCTTGGCCCCGAAGCCGCGCAGCGTCTCCAGCGCACCGAGCCTGCGATCCGCCTCGAGCGCGAGCAGCGCGCGCACGGACTCCCCGACGGGCCGCGACCCGCCCTTGAGCTGCACCGTGCCGATCAGCGAGCCATGCTGGATCGGCGCGCGCTCGGCCGCGATCAGCTCGAGCCCATGCCGGTCGAGAAAGCGCACCAGCGGCGCGACCGAGTGGTGGCTCATATGCTCGTGGAAGATGGTCGCGATGAGCACGCCGTCGATGATGTCGGCGAGGTACTGCGCCTCGAAGAAGAACAGCCCCTCCGATGCGAGCAGGGTGCGCACGCAGTCGGCCATCTCGCCGAGGTCGTCGGCATGGGCGAACACGTTGAAGGCCGAGACGATCTGCGCCGGCCCATGCGCGTCGCGGAGCCGGCGCGCGAGCGGCAGCGACATCAGCGCAGTCTCGGTCGGCACGCCCGCGGCGATCGCGCGCTCGGCCGCAGCCCTCGCAGGATCGACGCCGAGCACGCGGAAGCCTCGCTCCCGGAACGGTCTGAGCAGCGAGCCGTCGTTGCTGCCGATGTCGATCACCAGCGACCCGGCGGGCGGCGCGGCAGCGGCGATCATCCGCTCCGCCATCTCCCGGAAGTGCTCGGGCATGCCCTTCGCCTCGCCCGAGTAGTAGGTGTACGACCCCCACAGATACTCGGGGTCGATCACGTCGAGCTGCTGCACATGCCCGCACTCGGCGCACATGTAGACGTCCACCGGAAAGCGCTCGGCGCGCTTCGCGGTCTCCGCGTCGGTGGTATAGTTCTCCGACAGCGGGATCGGCGCGAGGTCGACCACGCGCTCGACCTTCGGCGAGCCGCAGAGCCGGCATGTCATGCGGCGCGTCGCCTTGACGGCCATGGATCGCCCTCCTCCGGTCAACAGCCCAGCGCGGCGGCGAGATCGTCGACCAGGTGGTCGAGCGGCTGCGGCGCAAGCCCCGTCAGCGCCGAGGTGCGCACCATGCCGAGCCCGCTGAAGCGCGGCTTGAACGCGATCTGCACGCCCTTGGCGACCGCGGTGGTCGGCTGGATCAGACGCTCGTCGACGCGCAGGCGCCGTGCGAGCGCGTGGGCGAACGCGACATAGGACACGTTCTCCCGGCCGGAGATGTGCAGATGGCCCGATGCGCGTGTCGCGCCGACCGTCGCCAGCGCCTCGCCGACGAAGCGCCGCGAGATCGGCGCAAAGATCAGGTCCTCGAACGGCTCGACCGCCTCGCCCCGGTCCCAGGCCGCGCGCCAGGCCGGCAGCGGCGAGACGCCCGCGTCCAGGATCTTGGTCAGCCGCACGATCGCGAGCCGCCCGGACGCGCCGAGCCGCGCCGCGGCTGCGCGGATCGCCGCCTCGCCTTCCGATTTCTGCCGGGCGTAGGCGATGCCGGGGGCATGCGCATCGTCCTCGTGCGGCCAGGGCCGATCGCCGCCGAATACCGAGTTGGTCGAGACGAAGGCAACGAACAGCCCCTGCGCGAGCAGCGCCGCGGCAAGCTCAGGGATCAGCTCGACATTGATCACGCGCGCCTGCGGGTCGCGCTCGCATCGGTCGTAGTTGGTCGCCGCCGCGATCAGGAAAGCGTAGCCGATGCCCGGCGGGGCACGGAAGGTCGCGCGATCCTCGAAGTCGAGGTGGATGCGCCCATCGCCGATCGTGTCGCGCCGCCGGGTCGTTGTCAGCACCCGCTCGCCGCGCCGTGCCAGGGCGGCCGCGGTGCCGCCACCGACCAGGCTGTCGCCGCCGACCACGAGGTAGCCGGATGTCTCCGTCATGGACTCGCAGGCATGGTGTGGGGGGCACCGCGTCGATGTGAACCGGATGGCGGCGATGGAAACCACGTCGCCGCCCGAGGGTCAATCATGCGCCTCGGCTGCGGCGGGCGCGGGCGCCACCCCGGCGTGGTCCGGCCGCGGCGCGCCGAGACGCCCGGTCTCGAGGCCGGACAGCACGATCAGGGCGCTCGTGCAGTAGGCCGGGCAGACCTCGGAGGGCCGGCCCATGCGCAGGTTGTTCGCCGCCGTCAGCGCCGCGACCACCGGCCAGAGCACCATCGCGCCAAGCAGCAGCGGCAGCCGCGTCCAGGACGAGGGCCAGAGCTGATTGAGCACGCGCCGCTCCAGCCGCCGCAGGCGCCGCTTGATGCGTCCGCCCGCGAACCGCGCGGCGACGCGGCAGCCGAGCCAGCCGGACAGGAACAGATCCGATGTGTAGTGCGCGAGCTCGATCGTGAAATTGCTCGGGTCCGCGTCGCCATTGGGGTGGTCGATATAGATCGCGATCGCGCCGCCCGGCCGGACCAGTTGGCGCGCGGCCTCGATAAGCCGTCCAGCCGTCAGGACGTCGGCGCGGTGCAGATGCAGCAGGACCACGCCGTACCCCTCGGCCTGTGCGCGAGACCGATCGAGATCAGCGTCGATATCCTCCAGCAGCGCATCGAACCCCGTGCGCACCTCGAACCGGTCGCCGCGGCCGAGCGCCGCCGCCAGCGTGCTGTCGTCCGCGCAAACGAGCAGGCGGTGGTCCGCCGGCGGCAACGCCTCCACCCAGTCGAGGAGCAGCCGGGAATCGGGCCAGAGATGATGCCAGATCGGGACGTCCGGCACCGAGCCCATGGCACGCCGTGCCCGCGCGAGCAGACCGGTGTAGAGGCGCTGGGCCAGCGGGACGCGCCTCCCGCGCCGGCGCCGAGCGGCGACGCCGCGAAGCCAACCACGGGGCGCGGTCGTCCTGGCCGCCGCAGGCGAGGCGAGCTCGGGCGGCTCGACCTGGTCGTCGCCACCGGCCGCCCGCAGCGACCGCCAGGCCGCGACACCGAGCGTCCAGTAGAGGTGATCCTCGTGGTCGGCCGGCCGCCGGGTCATGCGCGACCGGACCGCCGCCATGAACCCGGCGAGATGCCGACGGGCCTCGTCGAGGCCGTCGGGCGGGTCGGCGGTGCGGAACAGCACGTCTGCCTCGGCGAAGCGCCGGTGCTCCCGCGTCGTCCAGACCGAGAGCTCCCGGGCGATCTCGGCCGGCCGCTTCGCGCCCGACGAGATGAACCGCCGCTCCTGGTCCGAAGGCTGGAGCTCGAGCATGAAGAAGCTGTCGGAGTCGTCGAGGATGGTGAACGCGCCGGACGGCACCAGCTCCGGGACGAGGCCGTAGTCGCAGTAGGAATTGACCCGCCCGATCGGCCGCTCCGGTCGGATCGCCAGCATGAAGATCAGGTGGTAGCGCGCGAGCAGCGCGGTTCCGTCGACCTGCCAGTAGATCTGATTGTGGGTTGTGCAGGTCACCAGCTGCTGGGTCACGGTCTTGGCGACCACGGTCGGGTGCAGGGTGTCGAAGGCGAGCCGCACCATCGCGCGCGGCGGCATCGCCAGGCTGCCGTCACGCGGATCGATCGCGTCCGCCAGCACCGGCAGTGCGTCCTCGGCGCGGGCGCGGAGCGACGGCGCCATCACGCATCGGTGCCCCTGGTGCAGGCGGGTGAGCAGGGTCTCGAGCGCGCCCTCGGCAAGCACGAAGTCCGAGTTCATGAACACGAAGGTCGTGTCGGTCTGCGCCGCGCCGCTGTCCGCGATCCCGCGCGCATAGGCGAGCGTCAGCGTCACGCCGTAGCAGCCGCTCGTGATCAGATCGTCGATCGGCAGGAAGCGCACCGGGCAGAGCTGACGCAGCCGCTCGAATGCGGGCTTGCCGTCGAATGCGGCGATGCTCTCGCGCGAGGTCAGCATCAGGATCTCGAGGTCGCTGGCCGCCGCGAGTGCGGGCAGGTTTCCCGGAGCGAGATAGGAGGGCAGCGAGATCCGCGCGAACTCGTCGATGTAGCGTGCGCCCCAGATGACCGTCAGAAACTTGACCTT
>NZ_JBHYDW010000166.1:0-8585 GCF_051860475.1 Elioraea sp.
CTCCTCCGCGAGGACGGCGCGATCCCAGCCCGCGTCCTCCGCGAGCCGGTTGTCCGCGATCAGGTATGCGCGCCGCTGCTCGGGGCTGAGATGGTCGAGCCGGATCGCGGGAACCGCGTCGAGCCCGAGCCGCCTTGCCGCCTCGATGCGCCCGTGGCCGGCGACGATCGTGTCGCCGACGACGAGCACCGGATTGGTCCAGCCGTAGGCGCGGATGGACGCGGCGAGCTTGGCGAGCTGCGCCTCCGAGTGCGTGCGCGCGTTGCGCGGATGCGGCCGCAGCGCGGCGATCGGCACCAGCGGCACGCCGGGAGGGAATGGGATGTCGTGCATGAGTCGCCCCGGCCTGTGCCGGGCGCGGATCAGGCGCGGCCGGCGATCGAAGGATTGCGCACGGTCACGCCGGCCGGCGGATCAGCAGGCGTAGAGCTCGTCGCGCGACCACGGCCCCGTGTCGGTCGCGGGCTGCGCGGCGAGCCGCCGGCGGAGCGCCGCGCGCGCCTGCGTCCGCGCGGCCGCGTCCGCCTTCACGGGCCTGAGCACCGCGACCGGCCTTCCGTGCGCGGTGACGCTCACCTCGGCGCCCGTCTCTCGAACCTCGCGGAGCAGGCGGGAAAACGAGCGGTTGGCCTCGGCGGCGGAGATAGTCCTGGGCATGGGCCGGATGTAGCGCAATCCACTACTTCCAGCCCCCGCGCAGCGGACGACGCCGAGCCGAACACCCCGAACCCGAACCCCGAACCGGGTTCCGGCCCCTGATGCTGGCGATGCGGCGCGCCGAAGCCCCCCGCATATGCCGCCCGCCAGGGTGGAACCGCGGCCGCCATGCGCCGGGCCGCTGGGCGCCGCTGGATTCGATCGCCGGCTTCCCCGCAGGGTGGGTAGCGGGCATGCCCAGGAAGCGCATTCTCGGCCTTCCTGTGGCCGTCTGGGGGGCATATTGCGGGTCGGCCTCAACGCGACCGCAACGCGATAGTCGCATTTCGACCGAATGGCGATCGGATACCGGCTGTGGACTCCACGGTCAAGCGCGTCGTGCGCGCCCGCGCGGCGCGAGGCCGTAGTGCTTGGCGAGCATGCCGAGCGCGGCGACGAGGATGCCCTGTGCCTGGGCGTGGCCGACGGGCATGCCGCCCCAGCCCTGCCGGGCGGCCCATTCGCGGATGGAGAGCTCGCAGCCGACGACGTGCCAGACGCAGGAGCCGGCGGGGCTGGCGCTGCCGCCGAGGGCTTCGAGTGCGCGGGCAACGCGCTGGCGGGCCGCGGCGGTGCGCTCGGTCAACGGCTCGCCGGTCGCGGCGGGCACACGGAGCAGCGGCATGGCGCGCAGCGGATCGAGGGCGGCGGCGCGGAAGGCCGATCGGAACACCTGTCCCGCATCGTGCATGTCGGCGGTGATGGTGCCGTTGCTCAGCATCTGGCCGAGCGTGTCGATGGCGCGGCGGTGGATGACGGTAAGTCCGGTGTCCGGATCGGCCTCGCGGACGGGTGGTCCGAAGTGGCCGTGCCGGAGGCGCCATTCGGTCGGCTCGTGCAGCGGCGTGTGGACGGCAGGGTGGGCGGC
Organism: Elioraea sp.; assembly: GCF_051860475.1. Taxonomy (NCBI): domain Bacteria; kingdom Pseudomonadati; phylum Pseudomonadota; class Alphaproteobacteria; order Acetobacterales; family Elioraeaceae; genus Elioraea; species Elioraea sp. Next base: position 1,565 of record NZ_JBHYDW010000166.1, read on the forward strand.
GGGCTGCTTGCTGCGCCGGTGCTTGCGCCTGGTCATGGTCGATCCCGCGGAATGCTTGGCCTTGAGCGCAGTTGCGCTCTCGCTACGGAACGCTTGTGCAATGGCCTCATCGCTTCGCCTTGCATCTCTAGGCGTCCATTTTCTGCGACAATCGGAAGTCGAACCTGGAATGTTCTTCGCCTAGGGTTGGGCCGATGTCACATTTTCGATGTTCCTGTGACGCAATATGTGACGCGGAGACCCGCAGAAATCCGCCATGGTCACCAATGTCACTCATGTCACAGGATATAGATATATATAGACGCGCGCGTGCGTGCGTGTGCGTGTGCGTGTGCGTGTGCGTGTGCGTGTGCGCGTGCGTGTATGTGTATCGCGCGGAAAAGCGTGACACCGTGACATCGGCCTTTTTCCTTGCTTCCAGCGTCACGCCGTCACAGCCGCGACGGCTGATCAATGGGTTGCGCGTCACATCGGATGATATTGCGTGACGCCAACATGTGACGGCTAATCGGCTGATCCTGATGGCATTTCGCCAATCAAGGACATTACCGGAATGACCACCGCGCGCGACGTGAAGTGCCCGAAGCGCACCGAGCCGCCGGGGTGCCGCATCGCCCCGGGAACGCGAAGCAGCGCCGCCGCCCACGATGACGCCCATGCCGTGTCCGCGAACGCGCGCCGCACGAACTCGCTCGCGGTGGCAATCCACATCATGGGCAGCCCGCCGTCCTCGCGAATGCCAGCCACCGCCGCTTCGCCATGCCACTCCACCCGGATGCCCGCACGCAGCAGCACCCGCCGCGCCTCGATCGCAGCGATCGGCAGGTCCACGTCCATGCCGGCGACCAGCGCGACGAGTTCGCCGAGGCCATAGCCCTCCACCCGCCCGTTGTGCGCGATGACCCGCACGTCCTGCTGCGCGAGATAGGACGCCGCCCGCCTCCAATCGGGCTCCGCCGCATGCCGCTCGGCCGTCGCCCGCACCCATTCGCGCTCGGTGACGAACCAGTCCGCCTCCGCCGGATCGACCCGCCGCGACGAGCGCAGCGACCACGCCCCGGCCAGCACCGCGCCCAGCGTGTCGCCCAGGCGCCGCGAGCCGTGCCTGCGGGCGATCGCCGCTGCGAACACCTCCGCGTTCGCCCGGATCACTGGAAGCAGGCGCAGCGTCCGCGCGAGCAGCCGTGCGCCGAAGTCCGGCGTGATCACCTCAGCCACGATCTCCTTGAGCCGCGCGAAGCCGTCGTCCCGCTCGACCGGGTCGGCCGGCGGCGCGATCGACAGCACGATGGTGCGGCTCTCGTCCGCCGCCTGCGCCAGCCCGACATTGATCGACGAGAAGGCGAAGCACGACCGGATGCGATATCGCTTCACCCCGCCGGTCTGCGTGCCCTTGAGGATGTCGGCGCCGTGCTCGCTGGACGCCTGGCGCGCGAGGTCGAGGATCTGCTGCAACCGCTCCCGGTCGCGCTGGTTCTGCGTCTCCGCCTCGTCGAACACCACCGGCCGCGCATCGAGTCCGAGCTCGCCGCGCAAACCCGCCTCGGTGGTCTTGCTCTGCGCATGCAGCGCGACCGGCCCGAGGATCGGCTTGACGATGTTGTCGAGCACCCAGGTCTTGCCGGCGCCGTGCTCAGAAGTGAGCCAGAGATGCGGGCGCCACGGGATGGCACCGCAGACCGGCGCGACCACGAGCCAGCCGGCCAGCAGCCGCCCCATGCCCTCGCGGTCCTCCCAGGCGACCTGCATGCAGGCATCCATGAGCGGGGCCGCCTCCGCCGCCGCGAGCGGCTCGCCGAGATGCAGGTCAAGCGGCCGCGCGCGCTCGTAGATGCAGGCGGTGGGGAAGCCGCCGACCTCATGCGGCACGCCGTCCACGAGCAGGCGGTTGCCGAGATGGAGGACCACCCGGCCGTCGTCGAGCCATGCGCCGCGCCCGCGCACGCGCGCCGGATCGAATACGCCGACGCGATGGCACGCCCGGATCAGATCGTTGGCGGCAGAGCGCATCGCGAAGCCCTCTCGCGCGGGATAGAAGGCCTCCCACCAGGACAGCGGCGCGAGCTGCATGAGCGGGCCGGCGCGTTCGAGCTCGCGTGCCGAGAGTTCGAGCACCTGCTGGCCCTCGCGCCCCCAGACGAAGAACCGTCCGCGATCGTGCCCCAGCGCCCGGAACGGGACGCTCTCGTCGTCCAGCGGACCGGGGCCGGGATCGTCCGGCAGCGGCACGTCGTCCACCGGCGGGTCCGGCGCGCCATTCGGCCGACTGGCCGGAGGCGCCGGCGGCTCCGCCGGCTGGTGGCTCGGCGCGGGATCGTCGCGCCGCAGCCGCGCAGCGCCGGCACCAGCGCCGAGCGCGATCGGCTCCTTCGTGCCATCGCGGATGCGCGCGAGCACCTGCGCTTCGGTCCAGCCGTCGCGTTCGGCGTCCGCGAGGTCCCAGCCCTGCGGGACATCCGCCGGCGGATTGACGATGCCCACCTTGCGTGCGCCGACGCGGCGCAGCTCATCGGCGATCCATCGCGCGGCCGCGATGCCCGGCTCGTCGGCGTCCGGCCAGATCGCGACCTGCCGGCCGGCGAGCGGCGACCAGTCGACGTGCCGGACCGCCTTCGCGCCGCCGGGCCATGCCACGACCACCGCGCGGTCGCCGATCAGTCGGCGGGCCGCATCGCACTTCGGCTCGCCCTCGACCACGACCGCCGGCGCGCCTGGGCGCTGCGCGAGCAGGTCGAGGCCGTAGAGCGGCCGGGGCTTCGGCATGGCGCGCCAGCGCCATTCCAGTCGTGTGCCATCGGCGCAGAGAACCAGGGGCAGAATCTGCTTTTTGTCTCCCGTCTGGGTTCGACCATTGGTCGGGCCGGACACCGGCCTGCCGCTTGGCTCATACCGATGGATCGCGCCGAGGAGGCGGCCTTCGGCGTCGCGGTATTCGGCGACGTGCACCGGCCGGCCGAGCCGCGGGTGCGCGGCCGGCGGCGCCGGCGCGCCGTCCGGCACCGGCACGACCGGCTGCCACGCCTCGTCCTGCGCGGCCGGCGGATGATGGCCGTTCGCCTTCGGCGCCGGCGCCGCATGGCCGAGCCCGAGCTCACCGGCGAGCGCGCGCGCCGCCTCCGCCTGCGACACGCCGTCGAGCCAGGCGCGCAGCGCAACCAGATCGCCGCCGGCCTCGCCGGTCGCGAAGTCCGCCCACGCGCCGGTGCGCGTGTTGACCTTGAACGAGCCGGGCGTGCGGTCGGCACGCCTCGGGTTCCGGACGACATACTCGTCGCCCTCGCGCCTCCCGCCCGGCAGCCAGCGCGCGACCAGCGCATCGGCGTGCGCGAGCGCCGCCCGCGCGACGGCCGCGAAGCCGGGAACTTGCGTCCCGCCCATTGCGGCACCTCACAGGAAGACGAGAACGAGGCCGAGCGCAGTCCAGAGCGCCAGCGCGGCGGCGCCCCAGGCGATGACGCCGGCGCCGCCGCGTTCGTCCTCGTCGTCGCGGGGGTCGCTCATGACGCCTCAATGCGTTGATCGGGCGCGCTCGATCTCGTCGAGTGTCCGCATGGCGCGCTTCGTCTCGACGACCAGCGCCATCAGCACGCCCTCCCGGCATTCCCTGCTCTTCGCAGCCCCATGGACCACGATTGCGAGGGAATGCGCGAGCGCGAGGGCGGCCAAGGCGGGCTTGACCCGGAGCCGGTCGATCTCGCCGAGCACCGCCTCGGTGACCGGCTTCGCATGCACCGCCTTGAGCGTCATTGATCCCTCCCGATCCGATCGCGGCCATCGCGGTCCGGCTCTGGCGGCGCGTTCATATCCGCCAGCGTCTGCTCGACCGCGGCGAGCACCGTGCGGGCGACGAACGGGCGCACTTCCCTGGAGACGGCCGCCGTCTGGATGCACACGCCCAGCGCCGAGGCGAGGGCGAGGACGGCATCGACCGGCGCGGCATCGCGGATCGCGATCTCCGCCAGCACGGCGCGTGTCAGTTCCTTCTGCCGCTCAAGCTGCGCGTCCATCGCACTCCTCCTGCGAAGCGTTCGTCCGCGCGCGATCCGCATCGACATGCGCGCCGATGATCGCGAGCTCGATCTCGACGGCGCGGCTCTCCTCCGCCGGAGGCAGTGTGCGCGCCTGGCGCCAGAAGGCATGCAGGCGGCGGCGGATCGTTTCGGTAAGCTCAGGAGTCATGGCCGCCTACCTGATCGAGCTCGGAGAGCAGTTCGATCACCCGGGCCGCCGCCTTCCTTCCGGCAGCGTCATCCGAAAGCCGCACCACGACAGTGGGTCGCATGCCTTCCGTGCCGTGGCAGCAATCGCTGATCCTCGCATCGGCTTGCGCCAGGCCGACGAACCAGTGATCGACGGCAGCGGGGGGCGCCTTGACGTCCGCGGGCGCACGCGGCGGCTCGTCGTCGTGCCTCAGGGCCTCCGAGACACGCGCGAGATAGCCGGCGAGCTTGCCGGCGGTATCGAGGCCGCGGGTTGCCGGCTCGGCAACGATGCGGGGCAGCAGCAGAACGTCGGCGGCAAGTTCGCAGAGCTCGTGCTCGGCGCGGCTCACGCCGGTCTGGAAGTCGTCCCAATAGGTGCCCGGGGCCGGATGCGTCGCTCCATCGGTGCTCGTCTGCATTGCGTCCCTCGTTCGATTGTCGTTGCCGCCTGTTCGAGGAGCTGCGGAGCTCCGTGCAACACACACGCGCAGCCCGCATCCGTGTCGCAACCGTAAAGTCAGAGGTCACGGCGACGCCTCGATCAGCGCGCGAGCGTCGTCCGCCGAGCGCGCGACGCCGGCGATCGCACCCATGCCGCCCGCCACGGCAAGGAAGCCGCTCTGCCCGGATGTGAGGCGCCCGCGCGCCTTCGCTTCGATCGCGACGAAACGCGCGAAGCGGCGGCCCACCATCTCGGGCGTGACGGTGATCGATCGCCAGCCGATCAGATCGGGTGATCCAGGCGCGAGGCCGAAGGTGCAGTGGCGCGCGTCTTCCAGAACGATGCGCCGTGCGGTGCGGGCGACCAGCCGCCCGGTCCATCCGGCGCCGACGTGATTGCGGAAGATGCGCATGTCGCGCCGCGCTGCGAGCGCGCTGAGGATCGCGCGCAGGACCTCCGCCTCGCTCACGCTGCTGCCTCTGGGCACGCTGCGCGCTCGCGCTTGACGTGCCAGACCCATCCCGGCTTGTAGCCTCGCGCCTGCGCGATCGTGCGCAGGTCCGCATCGCTCTGCGCGTGGCGCAGCAGTTCGCGCAGCGGCGCAGCGCGCAGCGCCGCGAGCCGGGCCTCGTCCAGCCGCGCGAGCTCGCCGGAGACCTCCCTGACGGCACGTGCCTCGGGCTGATGCTGGTGCCCGCAGACCGGACAGACGGCGATCGGCGGATGGAGCGCGAAGCAGGCGGGGCAGCGGCGCAGCGCCGGGAGCTTCGGCGCATCGGCGCGGCGGCGGGGCGCGGCGCCGTCGAGCGACCATGAGCGCGGCGCGTCAGGCAGCCCGTGCCGCAGCGTGTTGCCCGCGTGGTCGAGCACGACCAGCTTCGCCTTGGCCGGCGCCGGCCGAAGACCACGCCCGACCTGCTGAAGATGCAGCCCGAGGCTCTTGGTCGGGCGGAGCAGGATCACCGCGCCCACCGCCGGCACATCGAGCCCTTCGGAGATGAGGTCGCACGAGGCGAGGACTTGCACTGTCCCGTCCGCAAGACCGGCGATGGCGCGGTCGCGCGCGGCTACGGTCATGGCTCCGTCCACCGCGGCGGCGCGCCATCCCGCGGCGGAGAAGCGTCCAGCTACGTCTCGTGCGTGACGCACCGATGCGCAGAAGGCGATCGCCGGCAGGCCCGGGCAGAAGCGCGCGTAATGCTCGACCGCGCACCCGACCACCTGCGGGCGGTCGAGCGCTGCCTCAAGGTCGTCGCGCGCCCAATCGCCCGCGCGGACGCGAACGCCCGTCAGGTCGGGCGCCTCGGCGGGCGCATAGACCTCCGACGGCACGAGGAACCCGAGCCGCACGAGCTCGCCGATGCCCGGGCCATCGACCAGCATGTCGAACGGCCCGCCGGCGCCGACGCCGAGGCTCTTGCCGTCGAGCCGCTCCGGCGTTGCGGTCACGCCGAGCAGCCGCGCGCCGGGGAACGCATCGACGATGCGGCGCCAGGTTCCCGCGGCGGCATGATGCGCCTCGTCGATCACGATGAGATCGACGCCGCGGGCGGCGGAGCGCGCGAGGCGCCGGCCGAGCGTCTGCACCGAGGCGACCTGGATCGCATCGCGTGTGGCAGAGAAGCCGGGCGCGACGATGCCGTGGGCGACGCCGGCCGCGTGCAGCTTCGCGGAGGCCTGGCGGATCAGCTCGCGGCGGTGCACCAGCACCAGCGCGCGGCGTCCGCGCGCGGCGGCGCCGGCACAGATGTGCGAGAAGATGAGCGTCTTTCCCCCGCCCGTGGGCAGGACGAGCAGCGGCGCGCGGGCGCCGGCCGTGTAGGCGGCGCGCAGCCGCGCCACCGCGTCCGCCTGATAGGGCCGCAGCGCGGTCACGGGGTCCGCTCCGGCTCGGCAGGCGCGGACGGTGCGCGGCCGCGATCCCGGGCAGACCGGAGCGGGACGAGATCGGCGGGCGTGAGGCGGATGCCCCGGGCGCGCGCGGCGGCGAGCAGCACCGGCTGGTGCTTCGCGGGGATCAGCCCGTCCGTGCCGCCGCGGGCGCGCGGGCGGGTCCAGCGGTAGACGCGGGAGGCGCTGAGGCTGACGATCGCGGCGACCGCGTCCGCGCCGCCGAAGCGCCTGAGGACGATCTCTGCGGGCGTGGGCATGGCGCCGGATGATGGCCGAAAACGCAATGCGCACGCAACGCGATTTTCGCCTTGGCAATGAAGTGCGTTTTTCGCACAATGCATACATGGATATCGAAGTCATCCGCCGCGCCCTCGCCAAGCCCGGCAAGACCCAGCGGGGCCTCGCCGCCGCGCTGGGCGTGGACCCGGCGGCCGTCAATCGGCTGCTCAAGGGCGAGCGCCAACTCAAGGCCGCCGAGATCGCC
>NZ_JBHYDW010000167.1:0-8511 GCF_051860475.1 Elioraea sp.
CGCGCGGCCGAAGATGGAAGGCGATGGGACCGAGGCGTCCGTGGTGGTGGAGCGGTTCACTGCCGTGCATCCGGGCGCGGCCTGCGAGCGTGCCGAGACCGCGCCTTCGCTGCGCAACACCTATTGGCGGATCACGCGGCTGCGCGACGTCACGATCGGCGCGGATCAGCGCCGGCGCGAGCCCTATCTGCTGCTGCTCGCCGATCAGCCGCGCTTCGCAGGCACGGTGGGCTGCAACCAGATGCTCGGCGGGGTCGAGATCGCAGGCCAGACGATCCGCTTCCACCCCGGCCCCTCGACGATGATGGCCTGTCCGCCGCCGCTCGACGTGCAGGAGCGGCTGTTCGCCGAGGTGCTCGGGACGGTCGCCGGCTGGCGGATCGACGGCCGGACGCTGGCGCTGCGGGATGGCGCGGGTCGGACGGTCGCGGATTTCGAGGCGGCCTATCGGCCCTGAGAGGTCTCGACCCGGGTCGCAAGCCGGATTCCGAGTGCGATCGGCACGATCGCGACCAGGTCGATCCCGCCGAGCGGCTCATCGAGGATCGCCCAGCCCATGATCAGCCCCACGGGGGGCATGAGGAAGTGCAGGGCGGTGGCGGAGCCCGCGCTGCCGCGGCGGAGCAGCAGGAACCAGAGCATCAGCGCGCCGACCGAGACGACGCCGATCTGCCAGGCCATCGCGGCGACGAACTGCACGCCGACCTGCATGGACGCAGGGCTTTCGAGCGCGAGGCCAAGCGGCAGCAGCGCGGCGCCGGCGGCGAGTTGCTGCGCGCCGACCACCACCATCAGCGGTGCGGTCGGCGAGACGCGCTTGAAGGCGATGGTGCCGGCGACCATGGCGGCGAGCGAGCCGATCATCAGCGCCACGCCGAGTGCGCTCTCGCCGGAGACGGCGATGCGGTGGCGCACCAGGAACGCGACGCCCGCGAAGCCGAGTGCGAGGCCGAGGATTCGGCGCGGCGTCAGACGTTCGCCGAGCAGCGGCACGGCCAGGGCCGCGACGACGATCGGCGCCGTGGAGGCGATGACGTTGGCGAGGCCGGAGGACAGCGGCTGGGCCATCGCGTTCCAGGCAAGCCCCTGGTAGCCGCCCTGGTTGAGCACGCCGAGCCAAGCGAGGGTAAGCCAGGGGATGCGGCCTCGGAGCTCGCCCCGCGCGGCGGCCCAGGCGAGCAGCAGCGCGCCCGCGATCAGGAAGCGGATGCCGAGGAACAGCGTCGGCGGGCTGACGGCAACAGCGAACTTCGTGGTCACGAAGGCCGAGGACCAGGTCAACACGAACAGCGCGACCAGGGTGAGGTAGAGCGGGCGAGACATCAAAAGAACGTAGGGGGGGGGGGGGGGGGGGGGGGGCCCCCCCCCCCCCCCCCCCCCACCCCCCCCCCCCGCCCCCCCCCCCGCCCCCCCCCCCCGCGGGGGGCGGCGCCCCCCCCCCCCCCCCCCCCCCCCCCCCCCCCCCCCCTGACGTTCTTCATGGCAGAAGAACCGTCACGGCGGCCTGCGCGGCGATCCCTTCACCCCGACCGGTGAAGCCGAGCCGTTCGGTCGTGGTCGCCTTCACCGACACGGCAGCGGCGTCGATGCCCATCAGCCCGGCCAGTCGCGCGCGCATCGCAAGAGTGTGGGGCGCGATCTTCGGGAGCTCGCAGATCAGTGTGACGTCGGCATGAACGATGCGTCCGCCGCGCGAGGCGACGCGGCCGGCGGCATGCTGCAAGAACAGCGCACTGTCGGCGTCCTTCCATGCGGAGTCGGAGGGTGGGAACTGCGTGCCGATGTCGCCTTCGGCCAGCGCGCCGTAGATCGCGTCACAGAGCGCATGGATGCCGACATCGGCGTCGGAGTATCCCGCAAGACCAAGCCGATGCGGCACGCGAATGCCACAGAGCATCAGCGCACGGTCGGGCGCGAAACGGTGCACGTCGACGCCGGTGCCGACGCGCGGCGAGAGGTGCGCGCCGAGCCCTGCCTCGGCGCGGGCGAGGTCGTCCGGGGTGGTCACTTTCAGGTTTTCCTCGGCACCCGGCACAAGGCGTACGCGCATCCCGGCCGCCTCGGCCACGGCGCCGTCATCGGTCAGCGACTGTCCGGCGGCGGCGCGGTGGGCGGCGAGGATCGGGGCGAAGCGGAAGCCCTGCGGCGTCTGCACCCGCCACAGCCCCTCGCGCGGGACGGTGCCTGCGACGATCCCACCGTCGGCGCGCTTCAGCGTGTCGGTGACGGGCAGGGCGGGCAGCACGGCCTCGGCCCCTGCGATGAGTGCGTCGCAGACGGCGTCGATCACGCGGGCGGGGATCATCGGACGGGCGGCGTCGTGGATCAGCACGGCATCGGGCGGGTCGGCGGCGAGCGCCTCCAGCCCGGCGCGGGCGCTGTCCTGGCGAGTGGCGCCACCCGGGACAAATCCCGCTTTCGGGAAATCGGGGCACGCGGGGGCGAGCGCCTCCACTTTTCCGACCAGCAGCACGCGCGCGACCCGGGGGTGGCTGGCGAAGGCCCGCGCCGCACGCGTGACGAGCGGCACGCCGCCGAGCGGGACGAACTGCTTCGCCTGCGCGCTCCCGAACCGGGTGCCCGAGCCTGCCGCCAGAATGAGCGCCGCGATCCGCATGGCGACCGGACGCTACGGGCAGGGCCGCGTCCGCACAACCGGCGCCGCGTTGCGCGGGAAGGGGCACTTCGGTAGTTTGCCCAAATCATGGGCATTCCAGCATCCGGGGCTCGGGGCTGCGCCGACGAGGCGCCCGATCAGCCGCTGCCGCGTCGGTCGCATGGTCCGCGTCCGCAGCGCCTGGCGGGCCCGCTCTCGCCGACCGTGCTCGGGACGGGGGCAGTGATCGAGACCCCGGTGATCCTGGCGCCGATGTCCGGCGTGACCGACCTGCCGTTCCGCCGGCTGGTGCACCGGCTCGGCGCGGGGCTGGTGGTGTCCGAGATGATCGCCTCCTGGGCGATGATCCGCGAGAACCGCCAGACCCTGAAGATGGCCGAGACCGACGAGGCGGCAGGTCCCATGGCGGTGCAGCTTGCCGGCTGCGACCCCGAGGCGATGGCGGAAGCGGCCAAGCTGAACCAGGATCGCGGGGCAGCGATCATCGACATCAATTTCGGCTGCCCGGTGAAGAAGGTCACGAATGGCCAGCACGCCGGCTCGGCGCTGATGCGCGACGAGGTGCTGGCCGCGCGGATCCTGGAGGCGACCGTGCGCGCCGTGTCGATCCCCGTGACGCTGAAGATGCGCATGGGCTGGGACCACGCCAGCCTCAATGCCCCACAGTTGGCACGCATCGCGGAGCAGTCGGGCATCCGCATGGTCACCGTGCATGGGCGCACGCGCCAGCAATTCTATGCCGGCAACGCGGACTGGGATTTTGTCGCGCAGGTGAAGCAGGCGGTGCGTCTGCCGGTGATCGTCAACGGCGACATCGTCACGGTGGAGGATGCGTCCGAGGCGATGGCGCGTTCAGGCGCGGACGGGGTGATGGTGGGCCGCGGCGCCTACGGCCGACCCTGGTTCCTGGCCCAGGTAGCGCATTACCTGTGTACCGGACTGCATCTGGCCGACCCGCCGCTCGCGGAGCAGCGTCGCATCCTGCGCGGCCACTACCGCGCCATGCTCGCTCATCACGGCGAGCATCCGGGGGTGCGTCTCGCGCGCAAGCATGTCGCCTGGTACTCGAAGGGTCTGCCCGGCTCGGCCGAGTTCCGTGCCGCGGTGAACCGCGCCGAGACGGCGGAGGAGGTCGAGGCGCTGATCGACGCATTCTACGCTCCGCTGATCGAAGCGGTCGAGGAGCGCCTCGCCGCATGAAGCCCTCGCGTGGCAGGCGCGCGCTGGCGGCCGTGAAGGACCTCGCCGAGGCGCCGGTGCGGCTGCTGCGGCCGGCCCCGGCGCAGCCCGACGCGGCCGCGATCCTCGCGGCCATGGCGACCGCGGTGGTGGTGCTCGACCGCGACGGGCGGTTCCGCAGCGCCAACCAGGCGGCCGAGCAGTTCTTCGGTCTCTCCGCCGCCTCGCTCCGGGCGACACGGCCCGGCGACCTGCTGGCCGCGGACCATCCGCTGATGGCGATGCTGGCGCAGGCGCTCGACGGTGCGGTGATCGTCGCCGACCACGACATGAGCTTCGAGAGCCCGCGGCTTGCCAAGCAGGGCATCTCAGTGACGGTGTCGCCGCTCGGCGATCCGGCCGACTGCGCGGTGGTCGAACTCGCCGACGGCTCCACCGCGCAGAAGCTCGATCGGCAGATGGGGTTCCGCAACGCCGCGCGCTCGGTCACCGGCATGGCGGCGATCCTGGCGCACGAGGTGAAGAACCCGCTCTCGGGCATCCGCGGCGCGGCGCAGCTGCTGGACGGCAGCGTGCCCGAGCAGGACCGCGAACTCACCCAGCTGATCCAGGACGAGGCGGACCGCATCCGCGCGCTGGTGGATCGGATGGAGGTGTTCTCCGACCGCGCGGTCGAGCACGGCCCGGTGAATATCCATCAGGTGCTGGAGCATGTGCGCCGGCTCGCGGCCAACGGCGTGGCGCGGCACGGGCGCATCGTCGAGACCTACGACCCGTCGCTGCCACCGGTCTGGGGCGACCGCGACCAGCTCGTGCAGGTGTTCCTCAACCTGGTGAAGAACGCCGCCGAGGCGCTGCCCGAGACCGGCGGCGTGATCGAGCTGGTCACGGCCTACCAGCACGGCGTGCGGCTGGCGGTGGGCGGGAAGGGCCGGCGCGTGCACCTGCCGCTCGTCGTGACCGTGCGCGACAATGGCAGCGGGATTCCCGAGGCGATCCGGCCCAACCTGTTCGACCCGTTCGTCACCAGCAAGCGCTCGGGCAGCGGGCTCGGGCTCGCCCTGGTCGCCAAGCTGGTCGGCGATCACGGCGGACTGATCGAGTACGACTCCGTGCCGGGCCGTACCTTGTTCCGCGTGCATCTCCCGGTGCAGCCCGGCGCGACCGACAGCGAGGCGTCATGACCGCCACCATCCTGGTCGCCGATGACGACCGCTCGATCCGCACCGTTCTCGGCCAGGCGCTGACGCGCTCGGGCTATCACGTGCGGACGACCGGCACCGCGGCGACTCTCTGGCGCTGGGTGGAGGACGGCGAGGGCGACCTCGTCATCACCGACGTGGTGATGCCGGACGAAAACGGGCTCGACCTGATCCCGCGCATCCGGCGCATCCGCCCGGAACTGCGCATCGTCGTCATGAGCGCGCAGTCGACCTTCACCACCGCAGTGAAGGCGGCACAGCGCGGCGCCTTCGAGTACCTGCCCAAGCCGTTCGACCTGAACGAGCTGCTCGCGGTGGTCGGCCGCGCGCTCGCCGTGCCCGCACCGGCGACCGACCCGGAGCCCGCCGCCGAGGAGGAGCGCCTGCCGCTGGTCGGCCGGTCGCCGGCGATGCAGGAGATCTACCGTACGGTCGCGCGCGTCACGACGACGGACCTGACGGTGATGATCACCGGCGAGTCCGGTACCGGCAAGGAGCTGGTCGCGCGCGCCCTGCACGACTACGGCGCGCGCCGGGGCGCCCCCTTCGTCGCGGTGAACATGGCCGCGATCCCGCGCGAGCTGATCGAGAGCGAGCTGTTCGGCCATGAGCGCGGCGCCTTCACCGGCGCGCTCCAGCGCAACCAGGGCCGGTTCGAGCAGGCCAACGGCGGCACGCTGTTCCTCGACGAGATCGGCGACATGCCGCCGGAGGCCCAGACGCGGCTTCTGCGCGTGCTGCAGGAGGGCGAGTTCACCACGGTCGGCGGGCGCACGCCGATCCGGGTGAACGTCCGCATCGTTGCCGCGACGCATCGCGACCTGCGCGCGCTGATCCGCCAGGGGATGTTCCGCGAGGATCTGTTCTATCGGCTCAACGTCGTGCCGATGCGCCTGCCGCCGTTGCGCGAGCGGATTGAGGACATTCCGCTGCTGGCGCGCCACTTCCTGGTCCAGGCGAAGGCGAAGGGCCTGCCGGCGAAGACGCTCACCGCCGAGGCGGTCGAGGCGCTCAGGGGATATGCTTGGCCGGGCAACGTGCGCGAGCTCGAGAACCTGATGCGCCGGCTCGCCGCCCTCTACCCGCAGGAGACGATCGGCGAGGACGTGATCGCCGGCGAACTCGCCGAGGCAGCCGCGCCGGCCACACCCGCTGCCCGGACGCCGGCCGAGCCGGAGAGCATGGCGCAGTCGGTCGAACGGCACCTGCGCGCCTATTTCGCCAGCCACAAAGAGGGCCTGCCGGCGTCCGGCGTCTATGACCGGGTGATCGCGGAGGTCGAGCGGCCGCTGATCCGGCTGACCCTTGCGGCGACGCGGGGCAACCAGATCAAGGCCGCCGCCGTGCTCGGACTGAACCGCAACACGCTGCGCAAGAAGATCCGGGAACTCGAGATCCCGGTCGTGCGCGGCCTCACCTGACCGGAGCCGCAACGATGGACGGGACCGCCGCCCGTCGGGTCTCGGAGCCCGACGCCGCGGTGCCGCGCTGGCGCCGGATGGGCTCGGCGCTGGCCGGCGGGCGGCTCGGCCGCTGGCTGACGATCGCGCTGGCGCTCGCCTCGCTCGCCGCCGGCGTGATCACCTTCGGCGCGATCACCGGCGCCGGCGCGCTCAGCCTGCCGCCGGGCAGCATCGTCGCGCTGGTCAACATCAATCTCGCGCTGCTGCTGGTGCTCGGCGCCGTGCTCGCCGTGCGCGTGGTGCGGGTCTGGGCCGAACGGCGGCGCGGCCTTGCGGGCTCGCGGCTGCATGTGCGGCTGGTGCTGCTGTTCGGCCTGGTCGCGGTGACGCCGACCATCATCGTCACCGTGTTCTCGGCGACCTTCTTCAATCGTGGGCTCGAGGCCTGGTTCAACGAGCGCGTGCGCACCGCACTCGAAGAGAGCCTTTCTGCCTCGCAGGCCTATCTGCGCGAGCACGAGCAGGCGCTGCGTGGCGAGGCGCTGGCGATGGCCTCTGACCTGAACCGCGCGGCTCCCGTGCTGCTGACCCAGGGGCCGCTGACCTTCCGGCTGATCGTCGAGCGCCAGGCGGCCGCGCGCGGGCTCTCGGAGGCGGTGGTGTTCGATGGCACGAGCGGCCGGCTGGTCGCCTCGGGCGGGATGATCACGCCGATGGCCGGCGAGGTGATGCCGTCCTGGGCGATCGCGTTCGCGCGTTCGGGCGAGGTGGCACTGCTGCCCACCGGCGATTCCGGGCGTGTCCGCGCGGTGGTGGAACTCGACCTGCCGGGGGATCTGTTCCTGCTGATCGGGCGACCGGTGGACTCGCAGGTGCTGGGGCACATGGAGCGCACCGAGCAGGCGGTCGCGCAGTACCGCGAGCTCGAAGCGTCGCGCTCGCGGTTCCAGGTGACGCTCGCCCTCGTCTATGCCGTCGTCGCGCTGCTCGTCCTGTTCGCTGCGGTGCTGATCGGGCTCGTGATCGCGGGTCAGCTCGCGCGTCCGATCTCCGGTCTGGTGTTCGCCGCCGAGCGCGCGCGCACCGGCGATCTCGGCGTGCGGGTTCCGGAGCGGCGCACGAACGACGAGATCAGCGTGCTGAGCCGCGCGTTCAACCGCATGATCGGCCAGCTCGAGGCGAACCGGACCGAGCTGATGGATGCCTATCGCCAGATCGACGAGCGCAGACGCTTCTCCGAGAGCGTGCTCGCGGGGGTCTCGGCCGGGGTGATCGGGCTCGACGCGGAGGGGCGGATCGACCTGCCGAACCGCTCGGCAAGCGAGCTGATGGGCATCGACCTGCTCGCGCGCGTCGGCCATCCGCTGGCCGAGGTGGTGCCGGAGTTCGCGCCGCTGCTGGCGGCGGCCGCGGCCGAGCAGGGCCGTCCCGTGCAGGGCGAGGTGCGCATCGGACTGCCGGCGAACCGGCGCACCCTGATCGTGCGCATCGGCGCCGAGGCCGCTGGGGGCGAGCTGCGCGGCTTCGTCGTCACCTTCGACGACGTCACCGCCCTGCTCGCGGCGCAGCGCCAGGCCGCCTGGGCGGATGTCGCGCGGCGGATCGCGCACGAGATCAAGAACCCGCTGACGCCGATCCAGCTCTCGGCCGAGCGGCTCAGGCGCAAGTATCTCGCCGAGATCGCCTCGGATCCCGAGACGTTCCGTACCTGCACCGAGACCATCATCCGCCAGGTCGGCGATATCGGCCGGATGGTGGACGAGTTCTCGGCCTTCGCGCGCATGCCCCAGCCGGTGCTGCGGCCCGAGGATCCGGGCGAGATCATCCGCCAGGCGGTGTTCCTCCAGCGCAACGCGCATCCCTCGATCGCCTATGCGGTCGATCTGCCGGACCACCCGCCGCGCGTCTCCTGCGACCGCCGGCTGATCAGCCAGGCGCTGACCAACCTGCTCGCCAACGCCGCCGACGCGGTCGCCGCGCGCCCGGGCGCCGGCGCGATCCGCGTGGCGCTGGAGCAGGCGCCGGGGGAACTGCGAATCGTCGTCGAGGACCACGGAGTCGGACTGCCGGAGGAGGGACGGGACGCGCTCACCGAGCCCTATGTGACGCG
>NZ_JBHYDW010000168.1:0-8490 GCF_051860475.1 Elioraea sp.
CTCGACGCCGAGCCGGGTCAGCAGCCGGATGGTCGCTGCGTTGATCTCGGGGGCGAGCACCTGCTGGGCGCAGCCGGCGAGCAGGGCGACACGCCCGCGCCGCTCACCCTGCGCGGGATGAATGCGCGGTCGCTCGAGGTCGGAGGGCGGTGGCAGATACGCAGGTGCCAGGCTCAGCATCGCGCGCAACCGCTGCGCCAGCATGGACTGGCCGGGGACCAGCCGGGCGAACGGCTTGGCCGCGCGCGCGCCGAGCAGCGCCAGCCGGAACAGGCCCACGCGAGGCAGCACCATCGCCAGCGCCGACCGCAGCGCCCGCTCGCTGAACGGCCGGCGATAGGTCTCCTCCACATGCCGCCGCGCGTGGTCGATCAGGTGCATGTAGTGCACCCCCGACGGGCAGGTGGTCATGCAGGAGAGGCACGAGAGGCAGCGGTCGAGATGCGGCACGATCTCGTCCGTGGCAGGCCGGCCGTTCTCCAGCATGTCCTTGATCAGGTAGATGCGCCCGCGCGGCGAATCGAGCTCGTCGCCGAGCAGCACGAAGGTCGGGCAGGTGGCGGTGCAGAAGCCGCAATGCACGCAGGTACGCAGGATGCGGTTCGCCTCGGCCGTGTCGGCGTCGCGCAGCTGCTCGGGCGTGAAGGCGGTCTGCATCCGCGCCGGCGCTCAGGCCGGGCGGGCGCGCGGCGGGGCGACCAGCAGCACCGAGAGCCCGATCAGCGCGAAATGCGGGCCGTAGGCGCCGACATAGGCACCGAAGCCCTCGACGCGCCAGAGCGCGCCGGAGAGAAGGTCGGCGATCAGGCCGAGCAGCCCGATCGCACCGAGCAAGAAGCCGAGCGCGCCACGCGCGAAACCGACGCGGTCGCGGTCCGCCTGTTCGCCGCGGATTGCGTCCATGAACACCATGGTCAGGCCGGTGAAGCCGAGCGCGATCACCGGCAGGAGCAGGATCAGGAACAGAAGCGTCACGTCGTCCCCCTTGTTCGTTGCATGATCAGATGCCGGCGAAGACCCGGCCGGGATTGAGAATGCCCTTCGGATCGAACGCGGCCTTCACCCGCTGCGTCAAGGCGGCAAGCGGCGGCGCCTCGTCCGGCAGGTGCGCGACGGCGGCACGGAAGCCGGCATCGGCGCGCATCAGCCAGAATGTCCCGCCCCCTGCGCGCGCCGCACCCGCGACCGCCCGGTGCGCTTCCTCGGTCGCGGGACCCGCCACCCAGATCAGCCCGCCGCCCCAGTCGAGGAACAGCCTGGCGTCGAAGGTTCGGACGAGTGCGGCGACGACCTCCGGCCCGGCGGAGGGACGCACCGAGACCCGCCACACGGCATCCTCCGGCGCGGCCCCGAGCGGGCCGGCATCGCGCACCGACCGCCAGAGCGCGAGGCTCGCGTCGTGATCGAGCACCTCCGCGGCGCCGAACGTCGCGAGCGCCTCGGCAAGCCGCGCCGTGCGGTAGGGGACGAAGCCAGCGAACTCCTCGATGCGCAGCAGCGTCGCCGCCGCGCCGAGACCGGCACGAGTGGCGGCCGCCTCGGGCAGATGCGCCGCCCCCGACACGCCATAGGGGCTGCCGAGCCCGGCCGACAACGCAGCGACCGCGCGGGCCGGATCGAGCCCGCGCAGCATCACGGTGGCGGTCCGTTCCGGTGCGGGCAGCACCTTCAGCGTCACCTCGGTCAGCACCGCGAGCGTGCCGCGCGAGCCGGTCAGCAGCTTGGCGAGATCGAGCCCGGTGACGTTCTTCAGCACCCGCCCGCCCGAGGTGATCACCTCGCCCGCGCCGTTCACCGCGCGCACGCCGAGCACATGGTCGCGCATGGCGCCGAGCGCGATCCGCCGTGGCCCCGAGAGGTTGCAGGCGAGCGTGCCGCCGAGCGTCGGCGGCCCCTCGCCCGGCCCCATCAATGCAGAAAAATCAGGAGGTTCAGCGATGAGGTGCTGGCCCTTGGCGGCAAGCGCCGCCTCGATCTCGGCCAGGGGGGTGCCGGCGCGCGCGCCGATCACCAGCTCGGCCGGGCTGTAGAGCGTGATGCCGGTCAGGTTGCGCGCGCTGAGCGCGCCGGCGGCCTGCACCGGCCGGCCGAACGCGGCCTTGGTGGCGTTGCCCCAGACCGCGAGCGGCGTGCCGGCCGCATGCGCAGCACCGATCGCGGCCGCGAGCCCCGCCTCGTCGGCGGGCGCGATCGTCCCCGCGCTCACCTCACGCCGTCCCGGCCGTGTCCAGCGGGAACACCTTGTGCGGGTTGAGCAGCCACTGCGGATCGAAGGCGCGCTTCACCCGCTTCTGCTGATCGAGGTCCACCGGGCCGAACTGCACCGTCATCAGGTCGCGCTTCTCGATCCCGACGCCGTGCTCGCCGGTCAGGCAGCCGCCGAGCTCGACGCAGAGGCGCAGGATGTCGGCGCCCAGCATCTCGGCGCGGCGGAAGCTCTCGTCGTCGTTGGCGTCGAACATGATCAGCGGATGCAGGTTGCCATCGCCGGCGTGGAACACGTTCGCGACCTGCAGCCCGTAGTTCGCCGAGAGCGCCCCGATCCGCCGCATCGCCTCGGGCAGTGAGCCGGGCGGGATCGTGCCGTCCATGCAGAGATAGTCGGGGCTGATCCGCCCGACCGCACCGAACGCGCCCTTGCGGCCCTTCCAGATCGCCGCACTGTCCTCGGCCGTGCGGGCGACCCGGATGGTGCTCGGCGCGTGGCGGGCGCAGATCGCCTTCAACCGGTCGAGCAGCGCGTCCTGCTCGGCCTCGCTGCCTTCGACCTCGATGATCAGCAGCGCCTCGGCATCGAGCGGATAGCCGGCATGGGCAAACGCCTCACAGGCATGGATGCAGGGCTTGTCCATGAACTCCAGCGCGACGGGGATGATGCCGCTTGCGATGATGTCGGCGACCGCCGCGCCGGCGACGTCGGTCGCGGCGAAGCCCACCAGCATCGCGCGCGCGCCTTCGGCGGCGCGAAGGATTCGCACCGTCACCTCCGTGACGATGCCGAGCTGGCCCTCGCTGCCGGTGATCAGGCCGAGCCAGTCATAGCCCGGGGTGTCGAGATGCTCGCCGCCGAGGTCGATCACCTCGCCCTCGATCGTCACCATCGTCAGGCCGAGCAGGTTGTTGGCCGTCACGCCGTATTTCAGGCAATGCGCGCCCCCCGAGTTCATCGCCACGTTGCCGGCGATCATGCAGGCGAGCTGCGACGACGGGTCCGGTGCGTAGAAGAACCCCTCGCCCTCGACCGCCTTGGTGATGCCGATATTGGTGACCCCGGCCTCGACGCGGGCGAGCCGGTCCTCGAGGCTCACCTCGAGGATTCGGTTCATGCGGGAGACGCCGATCACCACGGCATCCTCGAGCGGCAGCGCCCCGCCCGAGAGCGAGGTGCCGGCGGCACGCGGCACCACGCGAATGCCCTGCTCGTGGCAATAGCTGAGGCACGCCGCCACCTGCGCGGTCGTCTCGGGCAGCACCACCACGAGCGGGACGCACTTGTAGGCGGTGAACCCGTCGGTCTCGTAGGGCTTCAGCCGGAGCGGCTCGGCGATGACGTTCGCGGCCCCGGCCCGGTCGCGCAGCGCCGCGACGATCGCCTCGCGCCGGGCAAGGACCGTCGGATCGGGCTCCGGCATCGCGAGCATGGCACCCTCCCTGGCCGAACGGCCATGGAGGTGATCTATGGCCGCACGAGGGGCGGCGCAAGCGAGCCGGCCGCCGCCACGGCCGGTTAACCATTCCCGGCTAACGTCATGCTCATGCGCTCCGAATGGCTCCGGCGTTGGCTGCGGCGGATGGCTGCGGCCGTCATGGCGGCCATGCTCGCCGGCCCGGCTGAGGCTATCCCGGAGATCGCGCTCGCCCCGGGGCAGGACCGTCTGCTGGTCGGCGCGCTTGCCGAAACCGGACGGGAGGCAGGCGGCACCTGCGACCGGGCGCATGCGCCGTTCGTGCCCTTCGATGGGACTGAGCTGGCCGTCCCCCACGCGGCCCCGTCGCCTGAGGCGGTCTGGCTGCGCTTCCGGCTTCGCAATCCGGAGCCCAGATCGGCGGCCCTCGTGCTATCCCTGCCGTATCCGCCGCTCGACGAGATCGCGCTTCATGTGACAGCGCGCGACGGCACCGCGACCACCTCACGCCATGGCAAGGCGGGCCGACCCGAGGGCAAGATCCTGCCCGGCCACAGCCCGGCCTTCCTGGTCCCCTTGGACCCGGGCGAGGACGCGCTCGTCGAGCTCTGCCTCCGCTCCTCCGGCTACATCGCGGCACCGCTCTGGCTCATGCGTGAGGGGGCGTTCTTGCGCACGGCGCTGATCGAGACGCTGGCGCTGGGCCTGATGCTCGGCGTGATCGGCACGACCTTCGCCTTCGCCTCCGCCCTTGCCGCGACCCTGCGCCGGACCGAGTTCGTCGCGCTGATGGCCTACACCGCGGCGGCGATCCTCTATGTGCTGGCCGCGTCCGGACTGGGCAAGGCTTGGCTCTGGCCGGAATGGACGGTCGGCGCGGACGCGGCTCTGCGGGTGTCCGGCCTGCTGACGCTCGCATCCGCAATCTGGCTGCTCCGCCCGCTGCTGAAGGCGCGCGAGCGCGACCGGCGATCGGACGATGCGCTCCGCGGCTTCGTCGTGGTCGCACTCGTCGGCACGCTCTCGCCATGGATGCCGGCCGGCATGGCGCTCGCCGTCCAGGTGCTCGCCGGCGGGATGGGCCCGGTCGTCGTGCTGGCGGCGCTGGTGAGGTTGTGGTGGCTGGGCGCGCCCCACGCCCCCATCATCCTGGTCGGCTGGGGCCTGGGGCTGCTGGCGGGCCTCTATCTGTATCTCCGCATCCTCGGGATCGCGCCCTATCACCCGGTCGAGCCGCTGCTCGGCCCGCTGATGTGCACGCTGGCCGCGCTCTGCTTCGCGCATGTGCTGGCCGAGATCCTGCGTGCGACCGAGTGGAAGTCGGCAACCGATCCGCTGACGGGGCTCTGGAACCGTCGTTGGCTCACGGCATGTGCACGCCGCGAGATCGCGCGCTGCCAGCGCACCGGCGCGGTGATCTCGGCCGGCGTGTTCGACGCCGACTTCTTCAAACACGTGAACGACCGCTGGGGCCACGCGGTCGGTGATGCGGTGCTGCGGGAGATCGCCGCGCTGGCGCGTGCCCACGTGCGCCCGGAGGATCATCTCGCGCGCATCGGCGGGGAGGAGTTCTGCATCCTGTTCCCCGGGCTCGGCGCGGCCGAGGCGGCCACCGCGCTCGACCGGGTGCGCGAGGCCGTCGAGTCCCATGGCATCGGGCCGCTGCCGCCCGGAGCGCTGACGATCAGCGGCGGGGTCGCCGAGAGCCTCGCGGGCAGCATGCCGTTCGAGGCGCTGCTGCACGCGGCGGACACGGCGCTCTACCAGGCGAAGGCGTGCGGACGGAACCGGGTGGAGATCGCATCCCCGGACGCAGGTGCAGGACCGGAGCCGAGGTCGCCCCGGCGGCGGGGAGCCGATCGCATGCCGGAGCCAGTGCTGGTCGGGGCGGATTGAGCGCGCAAGGGCGCCCCCGCGCCCGACGCAAGGGCGGGTGGGATCAGCCCTGGCGCACCTTCATGCGCGGGTTCTTCTTGTTGATCACATAGAGCCGGCCCTTGCGGCGCACGAGCCGGTTGTTCTTGTCGCGCGCCCTGGCGGAGCGGAGCGAGTTGCGGATACGCATCGGGGTGTTCCTTCGATCAGGCGGCGGCAGGTAGAGGCTCGGGCGCTCCGTGTCAACCGCGGCAGCCCTGATGTGCGGTCAGCGCCGGATCGCGTGCCAGCGCAGCAGGCGGAGCCGCCCGCTGCGCATCAGGTCGATGCGCCGGAGGCACCGCTCGGCCTCGGCCACCACCTGGGTGGCGAAGGGGCGCGCGGGGCGATCCCGCTTCAGCTCCTCGACGAAGCTCCCCCAGGCGGCAGTGGTCTGGCCGATGTGCCGCGCGGTGATGTCCTCGCAGATGCGGATGTCCAGCCCCTCCTTCGCCAGCAGCGCGGTCAGCGCCTTCTCGCCGGTCAGGCACGGCGCGACCCCTTCGAGCTGCGCCCAGGCGTTGAAGGCCCGCTCGGCCAAGGGTGAAGCCGGGCCCAGCGCCAGGTCGGTCAGCACGACCTGGCCACCCGGCTTCACGCCCCCGACCAGGGCGGCAAGCACCGGCGCCTTGTCGGGGATGCGCCACAGCGCCTCGAGCGCGAGCGCGTGGTGGTAGTAGCCCGCGCGGATCTGCGGGTTGGCGAGGTCGAGAGGCCGAATCTCGGCCTTTTTCTCCAGCTTGTGCTTCTCCGAAAGCGCCTGCGCCGCCTCGGCAAGGTCCGGATCGGTCTCGTAGCCGGTGATCCAGGCGCCGGAGGCGGCCGCGAGCGCGCGCGTCGCGCCGCCGAGCCCCGCGCCGAGGTTGAGCACGGAGTGGGTCTGGTTCAGCCCGAGCGGCTTGGCGAGCGTCAGCGTCTCCTCCGCCCCGCCCGGCCCGAGGAACCCCTCGCCCCAGATCGCGCCGAGCACCTTCAGCTTGGTCTCGGGCCAGCGGGCGGGCGGCGGGGACGGCGGCTCGGGGTCGAGCCGGCGGCGGACGGCCGGCGTCGGCGGGCGGTCGTCGAACAGCACCTGGCCGGCAGGCGCGTCGGTCCGGCGCGCGCGCGACGGCGCGCCGAACCAGTTCATCACCTGAGCCAAGGTACCACGCACGCCGGTCCAACCCTCCACACGGATGTATCGCAGGCGGGGATTGGCGCGACGTTAACACCCCGCGAGCGGGCCGCGCGGGGAGCCGTGGCGCTACCCGCCCGCGCCGCCCTGATCCGTCCCCGCATACGCCCAGCACTCGATCTCGACCTGTGCGCCGAGCGCCAGTCCGTTCGCCCCGAAGGCGGAGCGCGCGGGCAGGCGGTCGGGATCGAAGCAGGCGAGATACACCCGGTTGAACTCGGTCCACCGGGAGATGTCGGCCAGCATCACCGTGCACTTGAAGACGGCATCGAAGGTCAGTCCGTTTTCCGCCAGCACCGCGTGGATGTTCTCCATGGTCTGGCGCGTCTCCGCCTCCAGGCCGCCGGGGACCAGTTCCGCCTTGCCCGGAACGTTGCCCAGCATGCCGGAGAGGTAGAGCACGTCGCCCACGCGCACGGCCTGGCTGAAGGGCAGCTTCGCGGCCTTCGCCGCCGGTGAGTTGATGAACTCCATGGCGCGCTCCTGTGCCGTGCGTTCAGCCGAACTCGGTCAGCACGTAGCGGACGGGCTCGTCGCCGATCACCGAGGGCTTGTGGCGGTGTTCGTGCCCGGCGGGGATGTGCAGCATGTCGCCGGGGCCGGCTTCCACCGTGTGATCAGGGAATTGGTAGCGGATCCTGCCTGAAAGGATGAAGATCGAGTGGCCCGTCTCGCACCAGTCCGAGGGCGGGCCGCCGGGCGCGCGCTCCTGGTAGCGGAGCGCGATGCCGAAGCCGGGGAAGTTGGCCTCCGCCACCTTCAGGGTGGGAGAGAACGGGGTGAGCGGGGCGTCCGCGGCGCGGACGAGGTAGGGGGAGTCGCCGGCCGGGGGCATCGTGGCTGTCACTCCGCAGCCAGCCGCTTCACCGCCTCGCGCAGATACCCATCGCGCGTCTGCGGCAGCTTCATCCCCAGCGCCCGCCCGGCCACCAGATTCCGCAGAATCTGCGCCGTACCGCCGGCGATGGTGAACATCCGCGCATCGCGCACGTGCCGCTCCATCGGGGCGTCCCGCCCGTAGCCGGCGCTGCCCCAGAGCTGCAACGCGTCGTTCGTCACCTTCACCGCGGTCTCGGCGGCGAGGATCTTCGCCTGCGCCGCCAGATGCGGATCGGGGAAGCCGTTCGGCCCGACGCTGCGCGCGGCGCGCCAGAGCATCAGCCGGGCGGCCTCGACCGCCACCGTCATGTCGGCGATCATCCATTGCAGGCCCTGGAACTCGGCGATCGGCCGACCGAACTGCTCGCGCCGCTTGACGAACCCGATCGCCTCCTCCAGCGCCCCGGCGGCGATGCCGAGGGCCACCGTGCCCGCGCCCACGCGCTGGGCATTGTAGGCGTCCATCAGCGCGCCGAAGCCGCGCCGGAACCCACCCGGGGACGGCAGCACCATCGCGTCCGGCACCTCCAGGTCGCGGAACTCCATGACCGTCTCGGGGATGCCGCGCACGCCCATCGCGTAGTGCCGCTCGCCGATCACCAGGCCGGGCGGGCTGCCGTCGCCCTCGCGCACGACGATGAAGCCGCCGATCCCCTGATCGACGCCGCTCTCGATCGCGCGGGCGAAGATCAGATGCAGCCGCGAGACGCCGCCGCCGGTGATCCAGTGCTTGCGCCCGTTCAGCACCCAGCGGTCGCCGCGCTTCTCGGCGCGCGTGGTCATGGACGTCGCGGCCGAACCGGCCTCGGGCTCGGTGATGCAGATCGCCGGCTTGTCGCCGTGCCCCAGCACCTGCTCGGCCGCGAGCCGCTTCTGCGCCTCGGTGCCGTAGGCCAT
>NZ_JBHYDW010000169.1:0-8450 GCF_051860475.1 Elioraea sp.
CCTGCGAGAGATACTCGAGGTTCACCTGGTGGCAGATGCCCGTGCCAGGCGGCACGACGCGGAAGGCGTTGAAGCTCTGCTGGCCCCAGCGCAGGAAGGTGTAGCGCTCGACATTGCGCTCGAACTCGACCTCAACGTTCTTCTGGAACGCGTCCGGCTTGCCGAAGTAGTCCACCATCACCGAGTGGTCGATCACGAGGTCGACCGGCACCAGCGGGTTCACCTTCTGCGGGTTGCCGCCGAGCTTGATCATGCCGTCGCGCATCGCGGCGAGATCGACCACGGCGGGCACGCCGGTGAAGTCCTGCATCAGGATGCGCGCGGGGCGGAACGGCACCTCCTTCTCGGAATGCGCGTCCTTCAGCCACTCGGCGACCGCCTTGGCATCGTCGGTCCTGTAGGTGCGCCCATCCTCGAAGCGGAGGATGTTCTCGAGCAGGATCTTCAGCGTCACGGGCAGGCGCGTCAGGTCGGTGCCCAGCGCCCTCGCCGCGTCCTCGATGGAGAAATAGGCATAGCTCCTGCCGTCCACCGTCAGGGTGCGGCGGGTCTTCAGGCTGTCCTGCCCGATCATGCTCATGGGGGTTCGCTCCGCGTTTGCGCCCAGAAGGCCCACAGCGCCCGGGCGTCTTTGCGGGAGCAGGGCTTACACCATAGGGTGCGGGCGCGTCCATGCGGGGTCGGAAGGGTCAGGGGTGTTCGAGGCGCAGGAACTGGCGGGCGAGCGCGGGGGGCAGGTCGTGTTCGCCGGCGTCTCCTTCGCGCTCGCGCCGGGCGGGGCGCTGTTGCTGACGGGGCCTAACGGGGCCGGCAAGACCAGCCTGCTGCGGGTGCTGGCAGGCCTCGGTCGGGTCGCGGTCGGCGCGCTGCTGTGGGACGGCCGGCCGGCGCTCGAGGACCGTGTGGCGCACGCCGCACGGCTCGCGCTGGTGGGCCACCAGGACGCACTCAAGCCTGCACTGACAGTCGCGGAAACGCTCACGCATGAGGCGCGGATCGTCGGCGGGGATGCCGCGGCGGCGCTCGCGGCGCTTGAGCTTGAGGCGCTGGCGGATCATCCCGTGCGCATCCTCTCGGCCGGCCAGCGACGGCGGGTGGCGCTCGCGCGGCTGGTGCTCGGCGCGGCGCGGCCGCTCTGGCTGCTCGACGAGCCGACGGTCGCGCTCGACGTCGCGGGCGTGGCCACGCTCGGGCGCGTGCTCGCGGCGCACCGCGTGCGCGGCGGGATGGTGGTCGCGTCCTCGCATCTCGCGCTGCCGCTGGAGGATGCGGCCGAGTTGCGGCTTGCCGCATGAGGGCGGTGTGCGGGCTGATCCGGCGCGACCTCGCGCTCGCGCGCCGCAGTGCCGGGGATACGCTGGCAGCGGTGGCGTTCTTCCTGCTCGCCTGCGGATTGTTCCCGTTCGGGGTCGGTCCGGACCCGAACGTGCTGGCGCGGATCGCTCCGGGCGTGGTGTGGGTGGCGGCGCTGCTCGCGGCCCTGCTGCCGCTCGACCGGCTGCTTGGCGCGGACTACGATGACGGCACACTGGATCAGCTGCTGGTGTCGGGGCTGCACCCCGCGGCGATCGCGGCGGCGAAGGCGGCCACGCACTGGCTCGCGACCGCCCTGCCGTTGCTGCTTGCTGCCCCTGCGGGTGCGATCATGCTGAACCTGCCGACCGGTGCGATCCCCGCGCTGGTGATGGCGCTGACAATGGGCATGGCAGTGCTGTCGCTGCTCGGCACTGCCGGCGCCGCGCTGACGCTGGGTGCGCGACGTGGTGGGGTGCTGCTGCCGCTGCTTGTCCTGCCGCTCGCGATCCCGGCGCTGATCTTCGGTGCGGCGGCCGTGGAGGCGGCGGCGCTCGGTCTGCCGGTGCGGCCGCATCTCGCGATGCTGGCCGCGATGCTGGCGGCCGCCCTGCCGCTCGCGCCTCTGGCGGCCGGGGCGGCATTGCGCAGCGCGGCTGAATGATCCCGTCGCTCATGGGTGGCGCCTCGCGCGATCAGGACGACGAGGGTTCAGCGGGCCGATCGTCCTCGATTGCCGAGGGCCAAGCGCACCTGAACGCCGCGGATGGCGGCTTGCCCGGTGTTCCTCTGGATCGTGTCGGTGGGCGGTGACCGTCAGCCGTTCGCGAAGTAGTCCATGATCCAGGCGAATTCCTCGATCACCGCGCCGCTCCTGACCGAGGGCTGGTTTCGTCGCCAGTTCCTGTCGTGGATCTCGCCGTCGCGGATGTAGGTCCAGCCGCCCCCACCCCGGCCTTGCTGCCCGTCGCTCCAGGCCAGCATGGACACCGCGAGGCGGATGTCGCCTCCTACCCTGACGGTGCGCTGGCCCCGGATGCGCAGGTGCAGATGCGGATGCTCAGTCGTGCCGTTCCCGTTATAGTAGAGGTCGCCCCCCGAGCCGCGCACCCAGCCGCGATCGCGGAACTTCTTCGAGATGTCGTCGGTGAACATGTAGGTGATCGGCGACAGTGGCGATCCGGACATGGGCGGGCCTCTCTCGGACGAACAGCGTTGCCGCAAGCGTAGGGCGGCGGTTGCGCGCCGACAACAGGATCACTCCGGCATCCGCATTGTCCCGTCGCCGCGCCCGTACGAGTACGATGGAGGGGATGCGGGATGCCATCGATCCGGGGCATCCGCTCGCGTCTGGGCGGCAAGGATGAGCCATCCGATGGCAGCGCCTCACCCCGCTGATGCTGCCGACGGAATCAACAGCCCGTCCATCAGCCGATGCAGGTCGCGCGCGTGTCCGATCGCGCCGCCCGAACGCTGGGTCGGGTCCGAGGTCATCACCACGCTCAGGCCGAGGCTCGGCACGACGTGAACCATCTGCCCGCCGAAGCCCCAGGCGTAGTGACGCCTGTGCCCACCCGCCTCGGCGAGGAACCAGGCGTAGCCGTGCGGGGCGCCGGTGAAGCGCGAGGCCGTCCGGGGGGTCCAGCACTCGCGGATCCACTGCTCGGGCAGCACGCGCGTGCCGTCGATCGTGCCGCCGAGCCTGTGCAGTTCGGCGAAACGCAAGAGGTCGCGCGGCACGAGCAGCATGTCGTTGCCACCGAAGTAGATGCCCTGCGGATCCCGCGGCCAGGGCGGGATGTCGATGCCGAGCGGTGCGCCCAGCCAGCCGCGGGCGAGCGCGAGCGTGCTGCGGCCCGTGGCGCGGGTGAGCAGGGCGGAGAGCAGGTGCGAGTTGCCGGTCGAATAGAGCATCGGCCCGCCCGGATCAGCGATGAAGGGGCGCGCGAGCACGTGGCGCACCCAGTTGCCGCTGGTCACCCAGCGTCCATAGTTCGCGCCCGATGTGCGCTCCAGCCCGGCGCGCATCGACAGCAGGTGGTCGATGGTGATGGCGTGCAGCCGCGGATCGGGTTGGCGCGGCAGGTGGTCGGCGAGCAGCGGCGCGATAGGCTGGTCCGGGCCGGTGAACACGCCGCGTGCGATCGCGATGCCGACGAGGGCGGCGACCACCGCCTTCGAGACCGACTTGATGTTCGCCGGCCGGTCGAGCGGCGGTCCGGCGAAGCGCCGCTCGACGATGATCTCCCTGTCGCGCGCGACGACGAGACTGTGCAGCGGATCGAGGCTGGCGGCCGTTTCGAGCGCGCGTTCCAGCAGTGCCGGATCCAGCCGACGGGCGTCGGCGGGCCGCGGCACGGCGAGCCCCCCGAGTCCGAGCGCCGCGGCGCGGCGGCTGATCGTTCGCATGGCCTGACCATAGCGCAGGGTGCCGTGCCTGCGGGCAGCGCTCGCGGGCGTTTCATCGCGGACCCGGCGCTTTGCCTTCGTTACGGCCTGCAACTGGCGTAGAGTGGTCCTGCAAGGATCGTATCCGGGTCGAACGAGGCAAGGACATGGCCAAACCCGTTGCATGGACGCATGGCTTCAAGCCTGCCATCACCAAGGCTCAGCAGGACCTGATCCTCTGGTTCGAGGGCATGATCGTCGGCCTCGCGGCGCGCGCCGGCCAGCATCTCGGCGCGCTGGATGTCGAGAGCGCCGGCAAGTTCGGGCTGAAGCTGGAGGAGCGGTTTCTCGCCGACAACCCGAAACCGCACCGCTTCTTCCGCGCCTCGATCGGCTCGACGGTCGAGCGCAAGGTGTATGACGAGCTCTGCGGCCTCTGGACCGGAGCGAAGCGCGTCATCCCGAGCGGCGACTGGGCCGGAGTGTACCAGGGCGAGATCGGCACCAAGGACGACATCGTGACGATCACCTTCGCCATCGAGTATCAGGCGAGCCACTCGCCCGTGCTTCCGTGCGGCTTCAAGAACTCGCGCCCGGACATCCGCCTGTCGATCGGCGCCGGCAGCGACGGGGTGAACTATGAGGCGCTGTTCGACCTGACGTCCGAGGGGCAGGTGGGGCACGTGCTGAAGAAGGGCGACAAGTGGCTGAGCAAGGCGAACGTCGCCTATGTCTCGGAAATCGTCTGGACCAACGACGATATCATGCACAAGTAGCGGCGGAGTCCGGGGAGCCGTTGGCCCCCGGCTTATCTGTTCTTGAGGAGTCTTGCGGCCGTCGGTGCGAAGTAGGTCAGCACCCCATCCGCGCCGGCGCGCTTGAAGGCAAGCAGGCTCTCCATCATCGCCCGTTCGCCATCGAGCCAGCCGTTGCGCGCCGCGCCCGCGATCATCGCGTACTCGCCCGACACCTGGTAGGCGAAGGTGGGCACGCCGAAGGAGTCCTTCACCCGCCGCACCACGTCCAGATACGGCATCCCGGGCTTCACCATCACCATGTCGGCGCCCTCGGCGATGTCCATCGCCACCTCGCGCAGCGCCTCGTCGGTGTTGGCGGGGTCCATCTGGTAGGTCTTCTTGTCGCCCTTCAGCGCCGAGCCCGAGCCGACCGCATCGCGGAAGGGCCCATAGAACGCCGAGGCGTACTTCGCCGCATAGGACATGATCCGGGTGTCGATCAGCCCCGCCTGGTCGAGCGCGGCGCGGATCGCGGCCACCCTCCCGTCCATCATGTCCGACGGCGCGATCACGTCGATCCCGGCCTCGGCCTGGACCAGTGCCTGGCGGCACAGCGCAGCCACGCTCTCGTCATTGGCGACGTAGCCGTCGCGGATCACGCCGTCATGGCCGTGGCTGGTGTAGGGATCGAGGGCCACGTCCCCGACCAGGCCGAGCGCGTCACCCACCGCTGCCTTGACCGCGTGCGCGGCGCGGCACATCAGGTTCTGCGGATTGCCGCTCTCGGTGCCGTCCTCGTCCTTCAGCTCGACCGGCGTGACGGGAAACAGCGCGATCGCCGGGATGCCGAGCGCCACTGCCTCCTCGGCCGCGCGCACCGCCCGGTCGATGGTCAGCCGTTCCACGCCCCGCAAGGACCCGACCGGGTCCGACGCATCCACGCCCTCGCGGATGAAGATGGGCCAGATCAGGTCGCCCGCGGTCAGCGTGTGCTCCGCGACCAGCCGTCGCGTCCAGTCGTCGCGGCGGTTGCGGCGCGGCCGTGTGGTCGGGACGCGGCCGGTGTAGCGATGCAGCACCGCGCTACTCCGCCGCCCGGCGCACCGGCGCGGTCGCGGCCTCGAGCGCCTGGTCGATATCGGCGAGGATGTCGTCGATGTGCTCGATGCCGACCGACAGGCGGACATAGCCGGGCGTGACGCCGGTCGCGAGCTGCTCCTGCTCGTTGAGCTGGCTGTGCGTGGTGCTGGCGGGATGGATCGCGAGCGAGCGCGCATCGCCGATATTCGCGACGTGATAGAGCAGTTTGAGGGAGTCGATGAACGTCCGTCCGGCCTCCTTGCCGCCGGCGAGCTCGAAACCGACCAGGGCGCCGTAGCCGCCCTTCAGGTAGTACTCGGCACGTCGCTTCTGCTCGCCGTCGAAGAGGGACGGGTGAATCACCTTGGTCACCGCCTTGTGCTGCGCGAGATGGGTCGCGACCTTCAGCGCGTTCTCGCAGTGCCGCTCCATGCGCAGGGGCAATGTTTCGAGTCCCTGGAGGAACAGGAAAGCATTGAACGGGCTCATCGGCGCGCCGAGGTCGCGCAGCAGGATCACCCGCATGCGGATGATGTAGGCGATGGGCCCGAGCGGCTTCACCGCCTGGGTCCAGACCGCGCCGTGGTAGGACGGATCGGGCTCGTTCAGCAGCGGGAAGCGCTTGGCGTTCGCCTCCCAGTCGAAATTCCCGCCATCGACGACGATGCCACCGATCGAGGTGCCATGCCCGCCGATGTACTTGGTGGTGGAGTGCATCACCACCGCCGCACCGTGCTCGATCGGCCGGCACAGGACGGGGCAGGCGGTGTTGTCCATGATCAGCGGCACGCCGAGCCTGCGGCCGATCTCGGCCACCTCGCGCACGGGGAACACGTGCAGCTTCGGGTTCGGCAGGGTCTCGGCGTAGTAGCAGCGCGTCTTGTCGTCGGTGGCGCGCGCGAAGGCCTCGGGGTCGGTCGGATCGACGAAGCGCGCCTCGACGCCGAGCTGCTTCAGCGTGTTGCTGAACAGATTCCAGGTGCCGCCGTAGAGGTCGGTCGAGGAGACGATGTTGTCGCCGGCCTGCGCGACGTTCATCACCGCGAAGGTGGTCGCGGCCTGGCCCGAGCCGAGCGCGAGCGCGCCAACCCCGCCCTCCAGCGCCGCGACGCGCTTCTCGAGCACGTCGGTCGTCGGGTTCATGATCCGGGTGTAGATGTTGCCGAGCTCCTTCAGCGCGAACAGGTTCGCCGCGTGCTCGGTGCTGTCGAACTGGTAGGATGTCGTCTGGTAGATCGGCACGGCGACCGCGCCGGTGGCGGAATCGCGCCGGTGGCCGGCGTGCAGGACGATGGTCTCGGGGCGATGGCTGTTCGACATGGCGTTGGTTCCCGGAGCTGCCGGTGATGGTTGGGCGGGACGATAGGGCAGGCGGACGGGCGCCGCTACCCGGACGCGAGGTGATCTACGAGCACCGGCGGGTGGGCGCCTGGCTGCGCGTCGCGGCGGTGGACGCCGCCACCGGGGCGGAGGCGGTGGCCACGGGGCCGGCGGACGCGCCGGCGATGGTGGAGCGGCTCGCGGCGGCCAAACTCCGACGCCTGCTGGAGACCCGCGGGCGTTGAATTCGGCGAGCCGGGGCTGTGATGTGGTTCACAAAGCTAATTGTTTTAGCAGTGTAAAATTCTCCCGACGCAACCAGGAGGACGACTGCCATGTCGCTGCTGAACAAGGCCGCCGATCTGATGCATCGCGAGCGCGGCCTCTTCGTCGCGAACGGGTGGGCAAGGGCCGAATGCGGCTCCTACGGCGAGCGCGACTCGCATGTCTATGAACGGCTCGGCAACCTCAAGCAGGTGAATGGCGGCGTGCCGGATCCGGTGGTCGACCGGCTGGGCGGCTTCGGGCCGCGCTGGTTCATCGACAAGGGCGCGAGCGCGGGGAACTGGCAGGTCGGCGCGAAGGTTCCGGGCGGACTGTTCGGCGTCTCGGTGAAGCTGACCTTCTCGTCCAAGCACGCGGTGGCCTGCTTCCTCGCCGACTACGAGGAGACGCAGCTCCGCAACTCCGAGAAGGTGGGCGACGCCCTCGCCGAGCTCTACCGCAAGAAGGGTAACGACTGGACCATCAAGCGGAAGTGGGCCATCGGTGGGATCGAGGTGAAGAGCGGCTTCATCGTGATGAGCAACGAGAAGGACGTCTCCGTCACTCTCGCCGGCCAGGGCAGGGTGAGCGCGAGCGGCGTGCCGATCTCCTTCGACCTTGCCGGCGTGCAGAGCGGCACGTCGAGCTCGATCGAGATGATCGACCTCAAGGGCAAGGCGCCCTTCGTGCTGCTCGCCGAGGTGAAGGACGGGCTGTTCTCGAAGGCCAGCTGGGGGCCGCTGGGCTGACCGTCGGACGTCGCGCGTTGCCAGGTGCGGCCCGTTCCATCAGGCTACGGGCCGCATGAGCCGCTACTTCGAGGAGCTCGACTGCCAGCCGACGCCGATCGGCTTGCTGAGCCTGCGGCGACGCCGCGAGCTCGCGCTCGGCCTCGATGTGTTCGAGATCAAGCTCGGCGAGCAGTTCCTGATGTCGAGCCTGGTCACCGCCTCCGAGATCGCGCTGGCCCGGCTCGGACTCGCGGAGCTTGCTGGACGGGCCCTTGAGGTGGTGGTCGGCGGGCTCGGGCTCGGCCACACCGCGCACGCCGCGCTGGAGAGCCAGGCGGTTGCTGCCCTGCTGGTGGTCGAGCTGTTCGAGCCCGTGATCGCCTGGCATCGCGAGGGCCTGGTGCCGCTCGGCCGGGCGCTGGCGGACGATCCGCGCTGCCGCTTGGTGCAGGGCGACTTCTTCGGGCTGTCGGCCTCGACCGCGGGCTTCGATCCGGACGCACCCGGCCGGCGGTTCGACGCGATCCTGCTGGACATCGACCACTCCCCGGAATTTCTGCTCGACCCCACCAATGCGAGGTTCTACGAACCGCAGGGCCTGCGCCGACTGGCCGGGCATCTGCGCCCCGGCGGGGTG
>NZ_JBHYDW010000170.1:0-8352 GCF_051860475.1 Elioraea sp.
CCCGAGCACGCCCTCCGCCAGCAGACGGAGCAGCGGCACGGCGCCAATCAACACGAGCCACAGAAGGGCGAGGGCGGCGAGCCCCCGCCCGTCACGCACCATGAAGTCCGGTCAGCTCCCCGTCAGGGCGGCGAAACGCTTCAGCGTCTCGTCGCGCTCGCGCGCCGCCCGCGCGGCATCGAGCAGCATGATGCGGATCGTGCGCGGATCGGGGAAGCCGGGCGGCGGCGCGACGGAGGGATCGGCCGGCAGGAAGCCCTGGCTGGCGGCGAGGCGCTGGCCCTCGGGCGAGAGCAGGAAGTCGAGGAAGGCGA
Organism: Elioraea sp.; assembly: GCF_051860475.1. NCBI lineage: Bacteria > Pseudomonadati > Pseudomonadota > Alphaproteobacteria > Acetobacterales > Elioraeaceae > Elioraea > Elioraea sp. The sequence goes on from NZ_JBHYDW010000170.1 coordinate 315, forward strand.
TCGCCGCCGGCACGTTGCGCGCGGTCGAGAGGATCGCCGCCGGCTCGGTGATCGCCGAGACGCCGTCCTCGGGGAACACGAAGCGCACCGGCGCGCCCTTGGCCGCCTCGCGGATCGGCAGGTAGTCGATCACCATGCCGAAGGCGCGCTCGCCGCCCGCCACCGCCTGCATCACCGGCCCGTTGCCGCCGCGCGCCTGCACCCCGCCCTCGACCAGCTTCTCGATGTAGGGCCAGCCCAGCGCCGGGTTCTGCGTCAGCGCCAGCACGTGGATCGCCGCCGCCCCCGACACCGCCGGCGAGGGCATCGCCACCTGGCCGCGCGCGCGCGCATCGACCAGATCGGCCCAGCGCGCCGGCACGAAGGGCGCGCGGATGTGGTGCATGATGCCGGTGGTGATCAGCTTGGTGCCGAAATAGCTGCGGTCGGCGGCGATGTGGTCCTCCGGCACGCCGGCGGTCTTGACCTCGGGCGCGGGGCGCAGGCGGCCTTCCGCCTTCAGCCCCTCGAAGGTCAGGCTGTCGGCGAGCAGCAGCACGTCCGGCCGTGGGCTGCCGGCGGCCATCTCGGCGCGCAGCCGGGTCATGATTGTGCCGGTGCCGCCGCGAATCCAGTCCACCTGCACGCTCGGATGCAGCGCGCGGAACGCCTCGACCGTGCGCGCGGCATCGGGCTCGAGCTGGCTGGTGTAGAGCACCAGCGTGCCCGAGACCGCGGCGCGGGCGGGGCGGAGCGCGGGCAGGGCGAGGCCCGCGAGGGCGAGGCGGGCGAGAGGGCGGCGGCCGAGCAGCATCGAGGGGACTCCCGTATTCGTGCGGCGCGCGGTGATCTATGCCGGCGCAGCCGTGCCCGGCAGGGGGCAGCGTGTGAAGATCTGATGACGTCCGCGAAGGGAGGGCGCAAGCGATGGGTCCGGCGACGGCGATGAATCTCGGCCGGCTGCTGACGCAGACGGCGCGGCGGCTGCCTGATCGGCTCGCCCTGGTCCAGGGTGACCTGCGTCTCAACTGGGCAGAACTCGACGCGCGGGTGGACCGCTTCGCCGCGGTGCTGCGGGCGCACGGCGTCGGCCATGGCGATCGGGTGCTGGTGCACAGCCGCAACACGGTGGCGATGTTCGAGAGCCTCTGGGCGGTGCTGAAGGTCGGCGCGGTCTGGGTGCCGACCAATGTGCGCCTCACGCCGGCCGAGGTCGCCTATCTCGGCGCGGCCAGCCGGGCGAAGGCGATGCTGCGCGACCGCGGCTTCGCCGCCCACGCCGAGGCGGTGCGGGCCGAGAGCCCGGCGCTCGGGACGGTGCTCGCGGTCGGCGACGCGCGGCACGGTGAGATCGATCTCGACGCGGCGATGGCGGCCGCCGCGCCGCCGCCGCCGGACCATGAGGCGGACGTGGCCTATGGCGACGCCTGCTGGTTCTTCTTCACCTCCGGCACGACCGGCCGGCCCAAGGCGGCGGTGCTGACGCATGGACAGATGTCCTTCGTGGTCGCCAACCATCTCGCCGACCTGATGCCCGGCCTTTCCGAGCGCGACTGCGCGCTGGTCTGCGCCCCGCTCAGCCACGCGGCCGGCATCCACGCGCTCGCCACGGTGGCGCGCGGCTGCCCGAGCGTGATGACCGCATCCGAGCGCTTCGACCCAGAGGAAGTGTGGCGGTTGGTCGAGGCACACCGCGCCACCACGATGTTCGTCGTGCCGACCATGCTGACCCTGCTGGTCGATCACCCGTCAGCGGACCAGCACGACCACGCCTCGCTCCGTCACCTGATGTATGCCGGCGCGCCGATGTATCGCGCCGATCAGAAGCGGGCGCTCGCCAGGCTCGGCGGCGTGTGCCTGACCCAGTACTTCGGCCTGGGCGAGGTGACGGCGACCATCACCGTGCTGCGTCCGGACCAGCACAGCCTGGAGGACGATCCGGCGTTCCCCATCGGCTCCTGCGGGATGCCGCGGACGGGGATGGATGTGGCCATCCTGGACGAAGCCGGACGCCGGCTTCCGTCGGGCGAGACGGGCGAGATCTGCGTGCGCGGCCCGGCGGTGTTCGCCGGCTACTTCGAGAATGAAGGGGCGAACGCCAAGGCCTTCGCCGGCGGCTGGTTCCACACCGGCGATCTCGGGCATCTGGACGTGCGGGGCTTCCTCTACATCACAGGCCGGGCCTCCGACATGTACATCTCAGGCGGCTCGAACGTCTATCCACGCGAGATCGAGGAGGCGATCCTGACGCACCCCGCGGTGGCCGAGGCTGCCGTGGTCGGCCTGCCGCACCCGAAATGGGGCGAGGCCGGGGTCGCGGCCGTGGTGCCGAAGCCGGGGGCGGCGGTGGACGAGGCGGCGATCCGCGACCATCTCGCCGGGCGCATCGCACGCTACAAACTACCGATGCGTATCGTGTTATGGGATTCGTTGCCAAGATCGGGATACGGCAAGGTGCCCAAGGCCCTGGTGCGCGAGCGTCTCGAGGCGCAGGGTGTGGCCTTCACCGCCTGATCCGCCCCCCGTCAGCCCGGGGTTGCCCGCATCGCGGTTGACCCGACCTGCGATTGTCTTATTTACCGCGACAGACCCAAGGCGCCGCGGGCTAGCGCCGCCGCGACCGGAAGGATGACCTCGATGACACTGCCCCTGATGCCGAAGGCGACGGCCGTCTGGCTGATCGACAAGACGTCGCTCACCTTCGAGCAGATCGCCGACTTCACCGGCATGCACCCGCTCGAGGTGCAGGCGATCGCTGATGGCGACGTCGCCGTGGGCATTGTCGGGCATGATCCGATCGCCTCGGGTCAGCTCACCCGTGATGAGATCGCCCGCTGCGAGGCTGACCCGACCGCGCGGCTCCGACTCTCCCCGATGACGGTGCAGCTGCCCAAGCCGAAGGCGAAGGGCGCGCGCTACACCCCCGTCGCGAAGCGCAACGACCGGCCGGACGCCATCGCCTGGCTGCTGCGCAACGTTCCCGTGCTGTCGGACCAGCAGGTCTGCAAGCTGCTCGGCACCACCAAGGAGACGGTGCAGAAAATTCGCGACAGGACGCACTGGAACAGCGCCAACATCAAGCCGCGCGATCCGGTGATCCTCGGCCTCTGCAGCCAGACCGACCTGAACCGCGAGATCACCCTCGCGGTCGAGAAGGCCGAGCGCGAGGGGCGTCCGGTGCCGATGCAGCCCGAGGCGACCGGGCACCATTGACCGGCGCGCCGGCGGCCTCGCTCAGTTGAGCATCCCGGGTGCCGCGAGGCGCGGGATCGCCAGCACAAGCTCCGGGAACAGGATCACCAGTGCGAGCACGCTCAGCATCGGCACCAGCATGATGCTGACGTCCTTCACGGCGTCGATCACCCTGATGCCGCCGATATGCGAGGCGATCATCAGGCAGAGCCCATAGGGCGGCGTGACCAGCCCGAAGGCGAGGCTGATGATGCCGATCAGCGCGAAGTGGATCTGGTCCATCCCCACGGCCTTGGTCATCGGCTGAAGGATCGTGCCGACGATGATGATCGAGGGGATCGCGTCGAGGAAGCAGCCGACGATCAGGAACACCGCCGCGACCATGAACCCGGTTCCAGTGACGCCGAGACCCCAGGACGCCACGCCAGCCAGCATGAACTGCGGGATCTGATAGTAGGCGAGCAGCCAGCCGAACGCGGACGCGGTGCCGACGCAGAACAGCGCGACCGACGCGAAGCGCCCCGTGTCGAGCAGCGCGCCCCAGAACCCCTTCGCGTCCATCTCGCGATAGACCACGAGCGACAGCACCGCCGCGTACAGCACGGCGATGCAGCCGCTCTCGGTCGCGGTGAACCATCCGAACAGCTTGCCGCTGACGATCAGGAGCGGCGTGAGCAACGCCGGGATCGCGTGGGCCGCCGCGCACAGGATCTCGCGGAACCCGGCGCGGTCGAACACCGGGTAGTTGCGCCGCTTGGCGTAGACATAGACCGTACCCATCAGCGCGAGCGTGATCATCATGCCGGGAACGATGCCGGCCAGGAACAGCCCGCCGATCGAGACCGTCAGGATCCCGCCCCAGACGATCATCAGGATCGAGGGGGGGATGATCACCGCGAGCACCGAGGAACACGCCGTGATCGCGACCGAGAAGCGCAGATCCATGCCCAGCTTGACCTGCGCGGGGATGAAGATCTTTGACTGGCTGGCCGCGTCGGCCGTGGACGAGCCCGAGATGCCGGCGAAGAAGAACGACAGCACCACGTTCACCTGCGCGAGCCCGCCGGGGATATGGCCGACGAGGGAGCGCGCGAACTCCATCAGCCGGTTGGTGATGCCGCCCGCGTTCATCAGGTTGGCGGTGAGCAGGAAGAACGGCACCGCGAGCAGGATGAAGCTGTTGTAGGCGTTGAAGGTCTCGCCCACGAGCAGCAGCGGGCCCAGCCGCGGCTCGATCAGCGTGATCGGCAGCACCGCGAGCCCGAGCGCGAAGGCCACGGGCACGCGCAGCGCGAGCAGGCCGAAGAACAGCACGAACAGGATCGTCGCCGCCTCGGCCGGCGACAGCACATTGCCGCCGAACATCAGGTGCGCCGCCCCGCGAGCACCAGGGCGGCGTCGATCGCGCGTTCACCGGCGAACAGCACCCAGCTCGCGCCCGCGATCGGCCAGGCGATGTGGATCAGCCAGAGCGGCAGCTCGGCCAGTTCGCTGATCCGGAACCAGGCGAAGTCGGTGTACTCCCAACCCCACCAGAAGAACGCGAAGGCGAGCACCAGGATTGCCCCGTTCGCGAGCAGGTCCAGCATGGCGCGCCGGCGCGGCGTCAGGTGCGGCCAGAGATCGACGACGAAGTGCCCTGCCTCGCGGACGCCCACCACCGAGCCCAGCATGATCATCCAGACCAGCAGGAAACGGGCCATCTCCTCGGTCCAGATGTAGTGCGGGATGAACGGCATGAAGCGGCTGATGACCTGCATGGTCACCGGCAGCACAAGGATGAGCAGCGATAAGGCGAGCAGCAGGCGCAGCAGCGCGGCGTAGAAGTCGGTGACGCGCCTGAACAGGCCGGGCGCGGTGTGGCTGGCCATTACGACAATCCGAGGATGGCGTGCCGGGGCAGCGCGGGCCACCCCGGCGCGGGCATCAGCCGACCAGTCCCTGCATCCGGGCGAGGATGCCGTCGGCGCCGATCTCCTTCGCATAGGCCGCGATCACGGGATCGACCAGGCGCTTCATCTCGCCGCGCTCGGGGAACGGGATGCGCTTCAGCCGCCCCGCACCCTCCAGCGCGACGAGCTTCTTCTCGTCCTCGCTGCTCTCGACCTCGCGGCCATGCGCGCCGCCCTCGCGGCCGGCCCGGATGATCGCGTCCTTGAGGTCGTCGGGCAGCCGGTTGAAGGTCTGCGCCGAGAAGCAGAGCGGCCGGATCGTGATCGCGTGCTCGGTCATGATCAGGTTGGGCGCGACCTCGTAGAAGCGCATCTGCTCCACGCCCGCGGCCTCGTTCTCGCCGGCCTCGATCACGTTGTTCTGGATCGCGTTGTAGACCTCGTTGTAGGCGATCACGGTCGGGCTCATGCCGGCGGCCTGGAAGGTGCGGCTCCAGATCGGCGCGCCCTGCACGCGCACCTTCAGGCCGCGCAGCTCGGCCATGTTGCGCACCACCTTGTTGGCGAAGATGTTGCGCACGCCGCCGCCCGCATAGCCGATCAGCATCACCCGGGCGCGGTTCGCGACCTCGTCGGCGATCGGCTTCAGCACGTCCTGGTCGAGCACGCGGTTCCAGTGCGCGAGGTCGTTGAACAGGAACGGCGCATCGATGAAGGGGGCGGCACGCGAGAAGGTGGACATGTGCGCGGGCGAGACGACGGCGTAATCGACCGCGCGGCCCTGCGCCATATACTCGAAGTACTGCTTCTCCAGACCGAGCGAGGAATTGCGGTGCAGCACGAAGTTGATCGGCTTGCCGTAGTAGTGCTTCACCCGCTCCTCGAAGCGCAGCATCGCCTTGTTGAAGGCATGCTCGTCGCTGAACTGCGAGGCGCCGTTCAGCGTGATCGCCTGGGCGTGCGCGGTATGCAGCGCCGGCGTGGCAAGGGCGGCCCCAGCAGCCCCGGCAAGCAGATGGCGGCGACGGATCATGCGATTCCTCCTCATCATGATGGCACCGGCGTCTCCGCACCGGCTTCGGCGTAACCATACAGTTACCGCATGCGGCGGGATAGCCCCGGTGCCGAATCGACCCCGGAGCACGAATCGGCGAGCCGGTCCGGCTACAGCGCGGGCGGGATCGCGAACACTTCGACGCGGCGATTGACGCCCGCCCGCGGATTCTGCGGCTCGATCGGCTGCAGCGGGCCGAACCCCTGGGGCTTGAGCCGCCGGCGTGCGACACCGCGCGAGACGAGGTAGTCGACGACCGCCGCCGCGCGCAGTTCGGACAGCGCCATGTTGCGGCCGAGCCTTCCGGTGCTGTCGGTGTGCCCGTTGATCTCGTAGGTGTGGTTGAACAGCCTCGGGTCGTTCATCGCCTCGGCAAGCGGATCGAGCACCTCACGCGCCTCGGGCCGAAGCGCATAGCTGCCGAGGTCGAAATTCGCGCTCAGGACGATGCCGCGCGCGGTCAGCGCAGCGATCCGCTCGGTCTCGGGACTCGCGCAGCCCGCCACGGTCGCGAGCGCGAAGCCGCCGAGGAGAAGCAGGCGGCGGTCAGCGGCCGGCCAGGGCATCGACGATCTCCTGCCGCGACGGGGTGCGCCCGCTGAGGTCGGTGGTCGGGGCGCCAGGTCGGCGGACCAGCCCGAGCCGGTCCATGATCGCCTCCGCGTCCGGCGGCGGCGTTCCTTCACGATCGAGCACGGAGCGTGGCAAGGGGTAGGCACGCTCGAGCGTATCGAGGGCGATCGCCCGGGCCTTCGGATCGGTTCCCGCCAGTGCCTCGGCGGTCGGGGGCACGCCGGCACGGCGCAGGACTTCGCCCACGGCGCTGTCCGGTGCCTGGGCCTGGGCGGCCGCGGCGACGGCGAGGAGTGGCAGGGCCAGCAACGGGCGGTTCATCCGGTCGCTCCTGTGGTTGGACGGCGCACGATACCACCATGCGCATGGCAGGCGGATGGCACGCATGCCGATCCGGCCTCGCCGGGCGAGCGGTGGGGCTGGTATGGGCCGCTGGACCGAGGCCGACAACGAGGTTCGGAGGAAGAGCTTGGCCGGGACCTGGCTGCACGCGCTGATCGCCGGCGCGCCGATCCTGCTGGTGTTGGTGCTGATGGTGGGGTTCGGGCGCTCGGCCGCGGTGGCCGGGATCGCCGGGCTTGCGCTCACCGTGGCGCTGGCGGTCGGCCTGTTCGGGCTCGCCGCGGGCGCGCTGGCGGGCGCAGGGCTGGAGGGGGTGTTCCTCGCCGCCACCATTCTCTGGATCCTGCTGCCGGCGCTGGCGATCCACGGGCTTCAAGAGGCGCGGGGGACGCTCGCCACCCTGCGCGACGCGCTCGCCCGCGTGGCGTCGGGGACGGCGCTGCAGACCATCCTGATCGGCTGGTTCTTCGGCCTGTTCATGGAGGGCGCGGCCGGGTTCGGCACGCCGGTGGCGCTCGCGGCGCCGCTGCTGGTGGCACTCGGGGTCGAGCCCGCGCGCGCGGTCGCGATCGCGCTGATCGGGCATTCGCTCGGCGTGTCGTTCGGCGCGGTCGGCACGCCGGTGATCGCGCAGGCCGAACTGGTCGAGCAGAGCGAGGCGGCGATCGCGGCGGCGACCGCGCCGATCCACGGCGCGCTCGGTGTGATGCTGATGGCCGCGGTGCTGCTCTCGGCCGGCGCGACCGGGGCGGGCGCCTGGGGCTGGGGTGTGCTGGGGGCGGCGCTGTTCCTCGCGCCGATGGTGGCGATCGCGGTGCTGATCGGGCCGGAGCTGCCCACGCTCGGCGGCGCGCTACTCGGCGCCCTGGTGTTCGTGGCGGTGGTGCGCCGCTTCGGCCCGCGCGAGCCGGCCGGGCAGGCGGTATCGGGCCGGGGGCTGGCGCGCGCCGGCGCGCCCTATCTCGTGCTGATCGCCCTGATCCTGCTCACGCGCCTGGTGTCGGCC
>NZ_JBHYDW010000171.1:0-8078 GCF_051860475.1 Elioraea sp.
CGCCGCTCGCGGCTGAAGAAGGCGACGCTGTTCGAGATGGAACCGTCGCCCGAACTAGAGGCGGTGCAGCAGGAGTATCTTCGGCTTGCGGCCATGCTCTGGGCCGGCACCGAGCCGCTGGAGGCGCAGCCGCTGCGCGACCGTGAGATCTTCGACCTGCTGGGGTTCGACTGATGCCGAGTGCGACCTACCAGACCCGCCGCGGCGAGCTGTTCACCTATTTCGACCGCACAGCGGTCGAGGCCTGGACGCGGCTGACCTCCGACGCGCCGGTCTCGGGTATCCGCGCGACCGTGCGCGCCGGCCGCGAGGCCATGCGCACCACGCTGCTCGCGTGGCTGCCATCGGACCTGCGTGGTTCGCGGCTGCTGGATGCCGGCTGCGGCACCGGCGCGCTCGCGATCGAGGCGGCGCGGCGCGGCGCGGACGTCGTGGCGATCGACCTGTCGCCCACCCTGGTCGGGCTCGCGCGCGAGCGCGCCGGTGCCGATCACGGTGCCGGCCATGTCACCTGGCTGGTCGGCGACATGCTCGAGCCTGCGCTCGGCAGCTTCGACCACGTCGTCGCGATGGACAGCCTGATCCACTACCGCGCCGCGGACGCGGTCGAGGCGGTCGCGGGGCTGGCAGCGCGCACGGGCGGCTCGATGCTGTTCACCTTTGCGCCGCGCACGATGTTGCTCGCGGCGATGCACGCGGCGGGCTCGCTGTTCCCGAAGCGCGACCGCGCACCCGCGATCGCGCCGGTGGCGGAACGGCGCCTGCGGCATCTGCTGGCCGCAGCACCCGGGCTCGCGGGGTGGCGGGCCGAGCGGACGCAGCGCATCGCCTCCGGCTTCTACACCAGCCAGGCGCTGGAACTGGTGCGCCGATGAGGCAGCTCAACGCCACGCTGGCGCGAGGCTGGACGCGGGTCAGCACCCGCTTCCTGCCCTTCGCCGATGCGGCGAGCCCCGACCTGCCGCTGCCGCGCCTGCTCAGGCTCTCGCTCTTTCAGGTCTCGGTCGGGATGTGCGCGGTGCTGCTGGTCGGCACCCTGAACCGGGTGATGATCGTTGAGCTTGGCGTCGCGGCCGGGCTGGTCGCGACCATGGTGGCGCTGCCGCTGCTGTTCGCGCCGTTCCGCGCGCTGATCGGTTTCCGCTCCGACCATCACCGCTCGTTCCTCGGCTGGCGGCGCGTTCCCTATATCTGGTTCGGCACGCTGCTGCAGTTCGGCGGGCTCGCGATCATGCCGTTCGCGCTGATCCTGCTCTCGGGCGACACGACGGGTCCGATGTGGGTCGGCCATGCCGGCGCTGCGCTCGCGTTCCTGATGGTGGGCGCGGGGCTGCACACGGTGCAGACCGTGGGCCTCGCGCTCGCGACCGACCTCGCGCCGCGCGAGACCCAGCCGCGGGTCGTCGCGCTGATGTTGCTGATGCTGCTGATCGGCATGCTGGTCGCGGGCCTGGGATTCGGCGCGCTCCTGCGCGACTTCAGCCAGCTCCGGCTGATCCAGGTGATCCAGGGCGCGGCGATGGCGACCATGGCGCTGAACGTGATCGCGCTCTGGAAGCAGGAGGCGCGCGATCCGTCGCGCACTCGGCACGACCGCGATATCCCCTCGTTTCGCGAGAGCTGGCGCGGGCTCTGTGCAGAGCGGCAGTGGGACCGGCGGCTGGTGGCGGTCGGTCTCGGGACAGGCGCGTTCGCGATGCAGGACATCCTGCTGGAACCCTATGGCGGGCAGATCCTGGGGCTCTCGGTCGGCACCACGACCACGCTGACCGCGCTGTTCGCGGCCGGCGGCGTGGTGGCCTTCGCGATCGCCGCTCGCACGCTCTGCCGCGGCTTCGATCCGCACCGCCTGGCTGCGCACGGCGCGCTCGCAGGCATCGTCGCCTTCGTGCTCGTGCTCGCTGCCGCGCCCTTCGAGTCGCCCGCGTTCTTTGCGGCCGGCACCGCGCTGATCGGCTTCGGCGCTGGCCTGCTGACGGTCGGCATGCTGAGCGCCTGCATGGAGGCGGCGCCCGAAGGCAAGGTCGGGCTCGCGCTCGGCGCCTGGGGCGCGGTGCAGGCGACGGCGGCTGGCGTCGCGATCGCACTCGGCGGGCTGATCCGCGACGCGGTCGTTCCGCTCGCCGCATCGGGGCGTCTCGGCCCGGCGCTCACCGGCCCCGAGACCGGCTACGGCGCGGTTTATGTCATCGAGATCGTGCTGCTGTTCGCAACCCTCGCCGTGATCGGGCCGCTCGTGCGTTCTGCACGGACGGATCCCGCACGGCCAACACGGCGGCTCGACGCGCCCGCGTCACCCGCCAGCCTGAGAGCGAGGTGAGGTCATGGAAACCGGCGCCATAACCGGACATATCGATGTCGCGCAGGTCGTGCTCTACGCGTTCTGGATCTTCTTCGCGGGGCTGGTGTTCTACCTGCTGCGCGAGAACAAGCGCGAGGGCTATCCGCTCGTGAGCGACCGGACCGACGGGCGGGTGGTCGTGCAGGGCTTCCCGGCGATGCCGGAGAAGAAGACGTTCCTGCTGCACGACGGCAGCACGGTGGTGCAACCGCGGCCCGACAACGAGCCGCCGCTCGCTGCCGCGCCGGTCTCCTCGGTGCCGGGCTCGCCGCTGACGCCGACCGGCGATCCGATGCAGGACGGCGTGGGTCCCGCCGCCTACGCGCTCCGCGCGGACGAGCCGGAACTCGCCTTCGACGGGAATGTGCCAAAGATCGTTCCGCTGCGCGTCGCCAGCGACTTCCATCTCGACGCCGACGATCCCGACCCGCGCGGCATGGAGATCGTCGCGGCGGACGGCAAGATCGCCGGCACCTGCCGCGACCTCTGGGTGGACAAGTCGGAGGTGGTGCTGCGCTACCTGGAGGCGGAGGTGGCGACACCCGCCGGCCCGCGCCAGGTGCTGGTGCCGATGACTCTGGTGCGGATCGATGCGAACCGGCGGAAGGTCCTGGTCTCCGCGGTGCTTGCCCGCCATTTCCCTGCCGCACCGGGTCTGCGCAGCCCCGAGCAGATCACCATGCGCGAGGAGGATCGCATCTGCGCCTATTTCGGCGGCGGGCACCGCTACGCCACCGCCGACCGGCTGGGGCCGCTGCTGTGACAGCGCCGGTCCTGCTCGAGCACGAGACCGAGGAGATCCGCGGTATCCCCGGTCGCCTGCCCGAGGGCGAGCGGCTGCTGTGGCAGGGCGCGCCCGCGTGGTGGCCGCTCGCCGTGCGTGCCTATCGCGTGCGTGCGGTCGCAATCTACTTCGCGATCCTCGCCGCGTTCGGCTTCGTCGCCAGCCTGCGCGACGGGCTCACCGCCGGCGAGGCGCTGTTCGGCCTCGTGCCGCTGATCCTGCTGGCCTGCACTGCGGTCGGCATGCTGACGCTGCTCGCCTGGCTGTCGGCGCGCGCGACCGTCTACTCGGTGACGACGCGGCGCGTGATCCTCCAGGGCGGCGTAGCCTTGCCGGTCAGCGTAAACCTGCCGTTCGCGGTCGTCGGCTCGGCGAGCGTCCGGCTGCATGGCGACGGCACGGGCGACATCGCCCTGTGCCTGGTGCCGCCGCACAGGGTATCCTACGCACTGATGTGGCCGCATGTCCGCCCGTGGCACTTCAGCGCGCCGGAGCCAAGCCTGCGGATGATCCGTGCGCCCGCCGAACTGGCACAGCTCCTGTCGCGCGCGCTTGCCGCCGCCGCCGGCATGCCGACTCCGGCTTCACCCGAGCTCGGCACGGCGCCGCACGACGTGCGGCGGCCCGAGCCCGTCACGGCATGAGGCGTGTGATGGACTTATCGCCCCGCCGTCTGATCGCAAACCCGCTGGTGGTGGGCGGGGCGATGATCGCGGTCACACTCGCGGGCGTGCTGGCGGCGGGCGGATTGGATCAGCCGCAGGACAAGCCGGCCGGCGGCGCGGTGGCGGCGCGTGACCTGCGCTTCGAAGACCGCATGGATGGGGGCGTGGACATCATCGACGCCCGCGCCGGCACTGCCGTGAGCGTCATCGCCCCGGGCGAGGGCGGTTTCGTCCGCGCGACGCTGCGCGGGCTCGCGCGCGAGCGCAAGCGCGAGGAGCTCGGCCGCGACACGCCGTTCCGCCTCACTGTCTGGGGCGACGGACGGCTCACGCTCGAGGACCCGGCGACGGGACGCTTCGTCGATCTCGGCGCCTTCGGTCAGACCCAGATCGAAACCTTCGCGAGGCTGATCACGGCAGGGAGGAACACGCCATGATCATCGATCGCCTGCTCGGCCGACGAACGGTCGAGATCACGTGCGAGGTGGATATCGAGCAGTCGCCCGACAGCCTGCACGCCTACGCGATCCCGCAGGACATCGACATCAATCCGGGCGACACGGTCTATCTGCACGGCGTGCCGACGCGCATCGGCTACAACGAGCGCCGCACCATGACCTGCCGCGCGACGGTGGTGCGTGCCGGCTGGTTCGACCGCTGGAAGACCGAGATGGCGGCGATCTTCGAGCTTACCGAGCTCTATCATGTCGGCTTCGAGCCGAAGGAGGCGGCGCATGTATGATGTGACGCCCGCGCCGGAGAAGGCGCTGAACGAGACCATCGCGGACGTTGCGGCCGAGCGCGCGACCGGCCGCAAGCCGGTCAACGAAACGACCAAGCTCGCGCTGCAGGACACGGTCCTGACGCCGCGCTTCTACACCACCGATTTCGACGCCATGGACAGAATGAGCGTGGCGCCGATCCGCGAGGACTGGGATCGGCTGATGGCCGAGTTCGAGTCCGACCCCAACAAGGGCCACTTCACGCGCACCGAGGAGTTCGACGCGTTCCGCCTCGATAGCCTGCCCGAGGGATTGCGCAAGGAGTTCCTCGACTTCCTGGTGAGTTCCGTCACGGCCGAGTTCTCGGGCTGCGTGCTCTACGCCGAGATCAAGAAGCGCGCCTCCAACCCGGACATGAAGGCGCTGTTCGGCTACATGGCGCGCGACGAGAGCCGCCACGCCGGATTCATCAACGACAGCCTGAAGGACTGCGGCGTCGGCGTCGATCTGTCGTTCCTGACCAAGGCGAAGAAATATACCTACTTCAAGCCCAAGTTCATCTTCTACGCGACCTATCTCTCCGAGAAGATCGGCTACGCGCGCTACATCACGATCTACCGTCAACTCGAGAAGCACCCCGAGAACCGCGTCCACCCGATCTTCAAGTGGTTCGAGAAGTGGTGCAACGACGAGTTCCGCCACGGCGAGGCCTTCGCGCTGCTCATGCGCGCGAACCCCGACATGCTGACGGGGCTCAACAAGCTGTGGGTGCGCTTCTTCCAGCTCGCCGTGTTCGCCACCATGTTCGTGCGCGACCATGCCCGCCCCGAGTTCCACAAGGCGCTCGGCCTGCTCCCGACCGACTACGACATGCAGGTGTTCCGCATCACGACGGAGGTCTCGAAGCAGGTCTTCCCGGTCACACTCGACCTCGACAACCCAGCCTTCCTGCGCGGGCTCGAACGGATGTTCCGGATCACCGAAGCAATGGGTGAGGCCAAGAGGCGAGGTGGGCTCGGCGGCCGGGTGCGGCGCCTCGGCCTGGGTCTCTCCGCCGCCGCAACGTTCATCCGCCTCTACCTGCTGCCGGGCAAGCACGCGAAGCTGCCCGCGCAGGTGCGGCTGAGCCCGGCCTGGTAGGGGGTGTCGTGACCGCAACCGCCCTCGCCGTCGCTGCCACGCTGTTCGCGTGGTGGTTCGGCACGGGCGCGATCTTCTGGCTGAACGGCCTGCCGCCGCGGGCGCGGCGGCGGAGTGTCGCGGCCGCGAGCCTGCTGCTTCTGGCCGCCCTCATCGGCGTCGCGGCGACGGCGCACGAGACCACGATCGGCGCAGTCTATCTCTCCTTCGCCTGCGGGCTGATGGTGTGGGCCTGGGTCGAACTGACCTTCCTCACCGGGCTGATCACCGGCCCGAACCGCGCTCCCGCGCCACCGGGGCTCTCGCTTGCCGCCCGGTTCCGCCTCGCCGTCGGCGCGATCCTCTGGCACGAGCTCACGATCCTGGCCCTGACGGCCCTGGTGTTCGCGCTCTCCTGGGGCGGGGCGACGATGGCAGGCGCCTGGACCATGCTGCTGCTCTGGGCCATGCGCACCTCGACCAAGCTCAACATCTTCCTCGGCGTGCGCAACACCTATGCCGGGCTGCTGCCCGAGCACATGCGCTACCTCGCGAGCCACTTCACCGCGGGGCGCATGAACCCGCTGTTTCCGCCCGCCTTCGCCGCGGCACTGCTGGCCGCAGTGCTGCTGTTTGCCGCAGCTTGGAGCACCGCGCCGGTCGCGGCGACCGGATACGCGATCCTCGGCACGCTTGCCGCGCTCGGCGCGCTCGAGCACGCGTTCCTGGTGCTGCCGGTCCGCTCCGAGGCGCTCTGGTCCTGGAGCCTCGGCGGTCGCGCCGCCCGTCTTCCCGACGAGCCGTCACCCCCCACCTCTCACCGGCGGACGCAGATCGCCCGCGCCGTCGCACACACGGAGGCAACATGAACTACGAGGCCTTCTTCCGTTCCGCCCTGGACGGCCTCCGCCGTGAGGGGCGCTACCGCCACTTCGCCGATCTCGAACGCCAGGCCGGCAACTTCCCGCGCGCGACCCATCATCGCGCGAAGGGGACGGCCGAGGTCACGGTGTGGTGCTCGAACGACTATCTCGGCATGGGCCAGCACCCCGCGGTGCTGGCGGCGATGCACGAGGCGATCGACCGCTGCGGCGCTGGCGCGGGCGGCACGCGCAACATCGCCGGCACCAACCACGACCATGTCAGGCTCGAACTCGAGCTCGCCGATCTGCACGGCAAGGACGCGGCGTTGCTGTTCAACTCCGGCTACATGTCGAACTGGGCGACCCTGTCCACACTCGCCGCGCGGATGCCCGGCTGCGTGGTGCTGTCGGACGCGCTGAACCACGCCTCGATGATCGAGGGCATCCGCCACTCCAAAGCCGAGCGGATCGTATTCCGGCACAACGACCCCGAGGACCTGAACCGCCATCTCGCCGCGCTCGACCCCGACCGGCCGAAGCTGGTCGCGTTCGAGAGCGTCTATTCGATGGACGGCGATGTCGCGCCGATCGCCGAGCTCTGCGACGTCGCCGAAGCGCACGGCGCGATGACCTATCTCGACGAGGTGCACGCGGTCGGGCTCTACGGCCGGCGCGGCGGCGGCATCGCCGAGCGCGAGGGCGTGGCGCACCGGCTCACCGTGATCGAGGGCACGCTCGGCAAGGCGTTCGGCGTGGTCGGCGGCTACATCGCCGGCTCCGCCAACCTGATCGACTTCGTGCGCAGCTTCGCCTCGGGCTTCATCTTCACCACCGCGATCCCGCCTGCGGTCGCAGCGGGCGCGCGCGCCGCGATCCGCCACCTCAAGCGCTCGGGCGAGGAGCGCGCGCGCATGCACGCAAACGTCGCGGAGCTGCGCCGGCGGCTCGATGCGATTGGCGTGCCGCACATGGCGAATCCGAGCCATATCGTGCCGGTGATGGTGGGCGATCCCGTGCAGTGCAAGCGGATCAGCGACATCCTGCTCGACCGCTATGCGATCTACGTGCAGCCGATCAACTACCCGACCGTGCCGCGCGGCACCGAACGGCTGCGCATCACGCCCTCGCCGCTGCACAGCGCCGCAGACATGGACCATCTGGTCGGCGCGCTCGCCGCGATCTGGTCGGATCTGCACTTGAAGCGCGCGGCCTGAGCGGCGGTCCTTGCCGTACGACGCCACCAGCGCCGCGCGATCCGTGCGCGCGGCGCGGCGCCCGCCGTTTCCCTTCGCCGCGATCGTCGGCCAGGAGGAGATGAAGCGTGCGCTGCTGATCGCCGCGGTCGATCCCTCGGTCGGCGGCGTGCTGGTGTTCGGCGACCGCGGCACCGGCAAGTCCACCGCGGTGCGCGCGCTCGCAGCACTTCTGCCGCCGATGAAGGTGGTGCAGGACTGTGCCTATGCGTGCGACCCGGCCGCTCCCGCCGGCCTGTGCGCGGGTTGTGCCGGCGCCGCGTCGCTGCGCTCCGCGACCCGTACCGTGGCCCTGGTCGGACAGC
This sequence comes from Elioraea sp., assembly GCF_051860475.1. Lineage (NCBI taxonomy): Bacteria > Pseudomonadati > Pseudomonadota > Alphaproteobacteria > Acetobacterales > Elioraeaceae > Elioraea > Elioraea sp. The sequence continues at coordinate 8,053 of NZ_JBHYDW010000171.1, forward strand.
CGCGCGGCGCCCCCCACGACCCCGGG
>NZ_JBHYDW010000172.1:0-8043 GCF_051860475.1 Elioraea sp.
CCGCAAGGCCCTTTCCCCCAAACCCCCTATCCCTTCAACGCCTTCACCATGGTGCTGCCCAGCGCCGCGGGACTGTCGGCGACGTGGATGCCAGCGCTCCGCATCGCGTCCATCTTGTAGGCGGCCGTGTCCTTGCCGCCGGAGATCACCGCGCCGGCATGACCCATGCGGCGCCCTGGCGGCGCGGTCGCACCGGCGATGAACCCGACCACGGGCTTCTTCGTCTTCGAGTGCCTGATCAGCTCGGCGCCGTCCACCTCGCTCTGCCCGCCGATCTCGCCGATCATGATGATCGCCTCGGTCTCGGGATCACCGAGGAACATCTCCAGCACATCGACGAAGTCGAGCCCCTTCACCGGATCACCGCCGATGCCGACACAGCTCGACTGCCCGAGCCCCGCGGCCGTGGTCTGCGCCACCGCCTCGTAGGTCAGCGTGCCCGAGCGCGAGACGATCCCGACCTTGCCGCGGCGATGGATATGGCCCGGCATGATGCCGATCTTGCACGCATCCGGCGTGATCACGCCCGGGCAGTTCGGCCCCACGAGGCGCGAGGACGAACCGTCGAGCACACGCTTGACCCGCACCATGTCGAGTACCGGAATACCCTCGGTGATGCAGACGATCAGAGGCACGCGGGCGTCGATCGCCTCGAGGATCGCGTCCGCCGCGAAGGGCGGCGGCACGTAGATCGCCGACGCCGTTGCCCCGGTCCTCGCGACCGCCTCGGCCACCGTGTCGAACACCGGCAAGTCGAGATGCGTCGTGCCGCCCTTCCCCGGCGTCACGCCTCCGACCACCTTCGTGCCGTAGGCGATCGCCTGTTCGGAGTGGAACGTGCCCTGGGCGCCCGTGAAGCCCTGGGTGATGACCTTGGTGTCGCCGTTGACCAGGATCGCCATGGCTCAGGCCGCCTTCTTCACTTCGCGCACGATCTTCTCGGCCGCATCCGCCAGGTTGTCGGCGGAGACGATCGGCAGCCCGGACCCGGCGAGGATCTTCTTGCCGAGCTCGACATTCGTGCCTTCGAGCCGCACCACCAGCGGCACGTTCAAGGAGACATCGCGCGCCGCGGCCACGACGCCCTCGGCGATCACGTCGCAGCGCATGATGCCGCCAAAGATGTTGACCAGGATCCCTTCCACCTTCGGATCGGAAAGGATGATCTTGAACGCGGCCGAAACGCGCTCCTTGGTGGCACCACCGCCGACATCGAGGAAGTTCGCGGGCTCGCCCCCATAGAGCTTGATGATGTCCATGGTGGCCATCGCGAGCCCCGCGCCGTTCACCATGCAGCCGATATTGCCGTCGAGGGCGACGTAGTTGAGGTCGTGCTTCCCGGCCTCGAGCTCCTTCGGATCCATCTCGGTCTCGTCGCGCAGTGCGGCGACATCCGGGTGGCGGAACAGCGCGCTGTCGTCGAAATTCACCTTGGCATCGAGCGCGACCACATCGCCGGCCTTGGTTACGACCAGCGGGTTGATCTCGACGATGCCGCAGTCGAGCTCGCTGAAGGCACGGTACATCGCCGTGCAGAACGCCACGAAGCTGCCGATCTGCTTGCCCGCGAGCCCGAGCCCGAAGGCGAGCTGACGGCCCTGGAAGGGCTGCAGCCCGACCACCGGATCGACGATCGCGCGCAGGATCCTCTCGGGGTGCGATGCGGCGACCTCCTCGATCTCCACCCCTCCCTCGGTCGAGGCCATCACGACCACGCGGCCGGTGCCGCGGTCGATCAGCATGCCGAGATAGAGCTCGCGCGCGATGTCGCAGCCGTCCTCGACATAGACGCGCTGCACCTTCTTGCCCGCAGCGCCGGTCTGCGCGGTGACCAGCACCTTGCCGATCATCGCGCCGGCCTGCGCCGCGACCTCGTCGACGCTCCTGACGATGCGCACGCCGCCCTTGCCCGTGGCATCGCCCTCGAACCGTCCCTTGCCGCGCCCGCCGGCGTGGATCTGCGCCTTCACGACATAGATCGGCCCGGGCAAGGTCGCCGCGACCTTGGCCGCCTCGTCGGGCGTCCAGGCGACACCACCCCTCAGCACCGAGACGCCATATTTCGCCAGCAGTTCCTTCGCCTGGTATTCATGGATATTCATGACGGCGAAGCTCCTTCAGCGTGCGTCGTTGGCCCGAGGGCCAGCGACGCGGGCCTGATACTCGTGGATGGTCATCCTGCGATCTCCGCTCGGGCGGACAAGGAGAGGCCCAGGTTGCGCTGGCCCAGAACCCTCAGCCGACCAGTTTCCTCGACGCCTCGATCAACTCGCGCACCGCGCCGCAGGACTTCTCGAACGCGACCCTTTCGGCGTCGTTCAACGCGATCTCGACGATCCGCTCGACGCCCGCGGCACCGATCACCACCGGCACCCCGACATAGAGGTCCGTGACGCCGTACTGGCCAGTGAGCCACGCCGCGCAGGGCAGCACGCGCTTCTTGTCCTTGAGGTAGCTCTCGGCCATCGCGATCGCCGAGGCCGCGGGCGCATAGAACGCCGAGCCCTTCTCGAGCAGCTTGACGATCTCGCCGCCGCCATTGGCGGTGCGGGTGACGATCGCGTCCACCTTCTCCTGCGTGGTCCAGCCCATCTTCACGAGGTCGGGGACAGGGATGCCGGCGACCGTGGAGTAGCGCGTCAGCGGCACCATGGTGTCGCCGTGGCCGCCGAGCACGAACGCCGTCACGTCCTCGACCGAGACGTTGAATTCGTGCGCCAGGAACAGCCGGAACCGTGCGGAGTCGAGCACCCCCGCCATGCCGACCACCTTGTGCGCCGGCAGGCCCGACTTCTCCTTGAACACCCAGACCATCGCATCGAGCGGGTTGGTGATGACGATGACGAACGCATCCGGGCAGTGCGCCTTCACGCCCTCGGCAACCTGGGCGATCACGCCGGCGTTCTTCGAGACGAGGTCGTCGCGGCTCATTCCCGGCATGCGCGGAAAACCGGCGGTGATGATCACCACGTCCGCGCCCTTGATCGCGGCATAGTCGGACCCGCCGGTCATCATCGCATCGAACCCGTCCACGGGGCCGGACTGCATGATGTCCAGCGCCTTGCCGGCGGCCACGCCCCCGAACACGTCGAACAGCACGACGTCGCCGAGTTCCTTGAGCCCGATCAGATGGGCGAGCGTGCCGCCGATATTGCCGGCGCCGATCAGCGCGATCTTGTTGCGGGCCATGCAGAGACTCCGGGCTGTGACGGATGGGCGTGGCGGAGTGCCGGGAGTGCGGTGGACGCCTTGCCCCCGACGGGCGCGTTCCCCTACCCCGTTTGCCGCGGCGCGGCAAGAATGCGGGCCGGGCGCCGTCGGGGCGGTCGCTTCCGGTCTCGAGGGACGCCGTGTCGGGTTTCGTTCTGCCGCTCGTGGGGGCACTGATCTGGGGCAGCGCATTCGCAGCCGCCAAGTTCGGGCTGACCGACTGTCCGCCGCTGCTCTACCTCGTGGTCCGGTTCCTCGCCGCAGGGGCGATCCTGCTCGCCTGGGCCGTGCTGCGCGGCGCACGGACCAGCGCGCGCGAGGTCGCGGTGCTCGCGGGACTCGGCCTGCTGAACTTCGCCGCCTATCTCGGCTTCGCCAATGTCGCGCTGCTGGCGGTGCCGTCCGCGATCGTCGCGGCGGTCATCGGGGCGAACCCCGTCGTGGCGGCGGGGCTCGGCGCCGCACTGCTCGGCGAGCGGATCACGAGACGGCTCGCGGCGGCGCTGGCTCTCGGCGTCGCAGGCGTAGCGACGGTGACGCTGCCGCGCGCGCTCTCCGTTCCAGCGGGGCTGTGGTGGGGGTACCCCACGCTGATTGCGTCGCTGGTGTCGTTCGCGCTCGGCACGGTGCTGTTCCGCCGCCACGGCGCGCGCGCCCAGCCGCTGGTCGCGAACGGCGTGCAGACGGCGGCAGCGGGGATCGCGCTGATCCCCGTGTCGCTGGCGCTCGAGCGATGGGACGCGCTGCGTCTGACCGCCCCGTTCGCGCTGAGCCAGACGTGGCTGGTGCTGGTGGTGACGATCGCGGGCTATCTGATCTGGTTCCGCCTGCTGCGCACCGGCACGGTCGCCGCGGCCGCCGCAGTGCAGTTCCTGCTGCCGCCGCTTGGGCTTGCCTACGGGGCGGCGCTGCATGGCGAGGCGCTCACCGCGGCCGATCTCGCCGGCGTGCTGCCGATCCTCATCGCCCTGGCGCTCGCGCGGCAGCGGTAGCGCGGCGACCCGCTTGCCATGTGGCGCGGAGCGGTCCAGACCGGACCCGTCGCGCCATGACCGACCCGATCGCGCTCTACATCCACTGGCCGTTCTGCGCCTCGCGCTGCCCGTACTGCGACTTCAACAGCCATGTGCGCGAGCAGATCGACGAGGCGCGGTTCCGTGCCGCGCTGCTGGCCGACCTCGCCTGGGAGGCCGCACGGCTCGGCCCGCGGTCGCTCGCCTCGATCTTCTTCGGCGGCGGCACGCCCTCGCTGATGTCGCCCGACACCGTCGGCCGCCTGATCGCCGCCGCGAGACGCGCCTTCCCGCCCAGCACCCCGCCCGAGATCACGCTCGAGGCCAATCCAACCAGCGTCGAGGCGGCGAAGCTCGCCGGGTTCCGCGACGCCGGGGTGAACCGGATCTCGATGGGCATCCAGTCGCTCGACGACGCGGCGCTGGCGTTTCTCGGGCGCCGGCACAGTGCCGCCCAGGCACTCGCCGCGCTCGAAACCGCGCGCGCCCTGTTCCCCCGTGCCTCGTTCGATCTGATCTACGCCCGCCCCGGCCAGACGGCGGCAGCGTGGCGCGCGGAGCTGCGCCACGCGCTGGCCTTCGGGCTCGATCACCTCTCGCTCTATCAGCTCACCATCGAGCCGGGCACGCCGTTCGCGCGCCTGCACGCCCGGGGCGAGCTGGCCCTGCCCGACGACGCCCTCCAGGCGGCGCTCTACGAAGCGACGGAGGAGGAGGCCGCGCGCGCTGGGCTCGTCCCTTACGAGGTGTCGAACTACGCCGCACCGGGAGCGGAGAGCCGGCACAACCTCGCCTACTGGCGCTACGACGACTATGCCGGGGTGGGGCCCGGCGCGCATGGCCGCGTGCCGACGCGGGGCGTGCCCAGCGCGACGGTGCGGGTGCGCGCCCCCGAGGCCTGGGCCTCGGCGGTCGAGCGCTGGGGCCACGGGGTGCGGGAGGAGCAGGCGCTGGCGCCTGAAACCCGGGCGCGCGAGGCGCTGCTGATGGGGCTGCGCCTGGCCGAGGGGGTGGCGCCGGAGCGGTTCCGGGCACGGACCGGGGTGGCGCTCGAGGACGCGCTGGAACCCGCGCCTCTGGCGGCGGCGGAGGCGGAGGGGCTGGTGACACGGACGGCGACGGGTGGCTGGGCGGCGACGCGCGCGGGGCGGCTGAGGCTGGATGCGCTGCTGCCGGCGCTGGTGCGATAGCGGCGGGGCGCGGCACGACTCGCGGCCCCCCCCCCGCCGTGTCAGCCAGAGCGGTTGATCGGCGCGAAGCACGCGCGGCGACGATCCGTGCCGATCCAGGTCTGCCGGCCGCCCTTCGCCGGCGCCGACACACTCAGATCGGATCGTTCACCGCGTACAGCGTCTCGTTCGCGCCGATGAACTCGACCCCGTGGGGCAGGTTCGTTCCCTCCGCCCCGAGCGTGCCTCTGACGCGCACGCCACCGGCGACCGCCTCGATCAGGAGGGCTTCAAAGGCGGCATCGAACACCGCCATGTCGTCGCGGCGGCGTGGAGGCCCCTGCACCGGTTCATTGCCCGAGCAGCGCGCTAGAACGGCAGCTTCAGCCCCGGCGGCAACTGCAGCCCGCCCGTGACCTTCGCCATCTCGTCGGCGACCAGCGACTCGGCCTTCGCCTTCGCGTCCGCGATCGCCGCGACCACCAGATCCTCCAGCACCTCGACCTCCTCCGGGTCGATCAGCGCACGGTCGATCTTCACCCGCTTCACCTCGGCCTTGCCGGACATCGTCACGCTGACCATGCCGCCGCCGGCGCTGCCCTGGACCTCGAACTCGGCCAGCCGTGCCTGCATCTCCTCCATGCGCTGCTGCATCGCCTGGGCCTGCTTCATCATCTGGCCGAGATTCTTCATGCGTCGTCCTCGCGATCGGTGATGTCGTCGTAGATCACGTCCGCCTCGGGGCTGCCAGCGGGGGCCGCGTCAGGCGCATCGCCGCCGCGGATCTCGCCGATCACGGCACCGGGAAACGCCTCGAGCACGGCGCGCACCAGCGGATGCGCCTCGACCTCGCGCCGGAGCCGTGCCGCGTCGTCGCGGTCCTGCTCTGCCAGCGTGGCCGCACCGGGTTCCGCCGAGAGCGCGACGGTCCAGCGCCGTCCCGTCGCCTCGCTGAGCAGCGCACCGACACGAGCGGCGAGCTCGCGCGGGGCATCGGGTTCGGGGCGGACCTCGAGCAGCCCGTCCTCGAGCCGGACGAGATGCATGAACTCGGCGATCTCGGCCGCAAGCCTCGCCTCGCGCTTCGCCCCGGCAAGGGCGACGATGTCGCGCAGGCTGGCGATTGCGGATGCCGGGCGTGGCGCGGCGACCGGCGCGGCCTCGGCCCGCACGGCGCCGCCGGCGATCGCACGCAGCCCGCCGCCGCCCGACGGCGCGGCACCGCCCGCGGGCGCGTCCTCGCTGCGCATCAGTCGGTGCGCCAGTTCCCCCGGCGTCGGCAGGTCCGCGACATGGGCAAGCCGGATCAGCACCATCTCGGCGGCGGCGAGGCGATCGGACGCCTCGTTCACCTCCGCGAGCCCTTTCAGCAGCATCTGCCAGGCGCGGCCGAGCTGTGGCACCGACAGCCGCGCGGCGAGCGCCGGTCCGCGCACGCGCTCGACCTCTGCCAGCGCGAGCCCGTCCTGGGCGCCGGGGACCAGTTTCGCGCGCGTCACGGCATGGGTAACGCCGAGCAGGTCCTGCACCACCACCGCCGGATCCGCACCCGCTGCATGGGCGTTCCCGAGCAGCGACAGCGCCTCGGCGAAGCGCCCTGCCATCGTCGCCTCGAACAGGTCCCACACCTGTTCGCGGTCGGCGAGGCCCAGCATGCTGCGCACCGCCGCGGCCGTGACGGGCCCCTCGCCGGCGAGCGCGATCGCCTGGTCGAGCAGGCTGAGCCCGTCGCGCACCGAACCGTCGGCGGCGCGCGCGATCAGGCGCAGCGCCTCCTCCTCGGCGGCCGCGCCCTCCTTGCCGGCGATCTCGGCGAAATGCATGGTCAGCCGCTCGGCCGCGATGCGGCGGAGGTCGAAGCGCTGGCAGCGCGACAGCACCGTGACCGGCACCTTGCGGATCTCGGTGGTGGCGAAGACGAACTTCACATGCGGCGGCGGCTCCTCGAGCGTCTTGAGCAGCGCATTGAACGCCGCCGTCGAGAGCATGTGCACCTCGTCGACGATATAGACCTTGTGGCGCGCACTGATCGGCGCGTAGCGCGCGCCCTCGATCACCACGTCGCGCACGTTCTGCACGCCGGTGTTGGAGGCGGCGTCGATCTCCATCACGTCGGGGTGGCGGTCCTCGGCGATCGCGCGGCAGGAGTCGCAGACGCCGCACGGGGTGATGGTGGGTGCGGTGACGGTGCCGTCAGCGCCGGTGCAATTGAGCGCGCGGGCGATGATGCGCGCGGTGGTGGTCTTGCCGACCCCGCGCACGCCGGTGAGCATGAAGGCATGCGCGATGCGGCCGGTGGCGAAGGCGTTGGCCAGCGTGCGGACCATCGCCTCCTGGCCGATCAGCGCCTCGAAGCCCTGGGGCCGGTACTTGCGCGCGAGCACCCGGTAGGGCGCGGGGCCCTGGCGCGGCGGTGGAAGAGGCGCGGGCTCGGCCTCGCCGAACAGACCCGGACCCTCGGGCGGCGGTGGTTCCTCGGCAGGACTGCCGAACAGGTCGGACATCGCGCCTGCCGCGCCCCCCTTCGTGGACCGTAGGCTCTCGCGGAACGGTGGGAGACTGGCTGAACGACCCGGGCAAGAACCCGTTACGGCTGCTTCCTTCCGGACCTGACCGGGTTGGCGAGAGACACGCCCGCCACCAACCTCCCG
>NZ_JBHYDW010000173.1:0-7775 GCF_051860475.1 Elioraea sp.
GGGCCCGTCGATCGCCGGCGGGCTGGGGCGCGAGGGGTTGCAGCGCGCGATGAAGCCCGGGGCCGCGCGCAACGCGATCGACTGTGCGCTCTGGGATCTGGAGGCCAAGCAGGCCGGCAAGCGCGTGTGGGAGCTGGCCGGACTGCCCGCGCCGAAGCCGCTGATCACCGCCTACACGCTCTCGGTGGACACGCCCGAGGCGATGGGCGAGGCCGCCAAGGCCGCCGCCGACCGGCCGCTGCTCAAGCTCAAGCTCACCGGCGACGGGGCCGATGCCGAGCGCGTCGCGGCGGTGCGCGCCAACGCGCCCGCGTCGCGCATCATCGTCGATGCCAACGAGGCGCTGACGCTGGAGGAGGCCGAGCGGATCGCGCCGCTGCTGGCCGAGGCGCGCGTGGAGATGCTCGAACAGCCGCTGCACGCGGACAAGGACGAGGCGCTGCGCGACCGGTCATTCCCGCTCCCGCTCGGCGCCGACGAGTCCTGCCACGATACCGCGACGCTGGACCGGCTCCAAGGGCTCTACCAGGTGGTGAACATAAAGCTCGACAAGACCGGCGGGCTGACCGAGGCGCTGCGGCTGAAGGCTGCCGCCGAGCGGATGGGCTTCCGCGTGATGGTCGGCTGCATGATGGCAACCAGCCTATCGATGGCGCCGGCGCATCTGGTCGCGCAGGGTGCCGACTTCGTCGATATCGACGGGCCGCTCTGGATGGCGGCCGACCGCGATCCGGGGCTCCGTTACGAGGGCAGCCTTGTCCATCCGGCCGAGGCGGCGCTCTGGGGGTAACGGGTCAGCGCACCGCGGCAGCCGCGCGCGCGAGATCGGCGGGCGAGATCAGCACCGAGAACTGCCGGCACCAGATCACCACGCTCGGATAGCGCGCGAGGTCCGTGCCGGGTGGGATCGCGTAGCGCTGGCTGCCCTGGAAGGCCCGCAGCCGGCCGAGATCGACGAATTCGGCGTTGCGCACGTCGGCCGACCGCCGCACCTCCGGCTGCGCGACCAGATAGACATGATAGAGCGGGCCAGGTCCGACGTCGAAATCGGCTTCGAGGAACACCGACCGTTCGGTGACCGTCACGCGGCCGCTGCCGTAGTGCACCGGATCGGACGGGTCCGCGTGGATGAAGGTGCCGGTGGCGACAGCGCGCGCGCGTTCGGCCTCGGCGAGGGTTTCCATCGCCGGCGGCGGCGGGAACAGGAAGGGGAAGGCGAAGATGCCGATCGCGAATCCCGCGCCAGCGCCGAGCACGCCGCCGATCAGGAAGGCGAGGATGGTGAAGCGGCGCATCGCGATGGCCTCCGCGCGGGTTCCGGCTCGCTCGGGCTTCGACGCGGCTCTGCCGCGGGTTACGCGCGGGGACGTGCGTTGACCGGTGCGGCGCCGGCGGCGATGCGGGAGCGATGCCGGCCCGCCGCACGCTGCTCCATGCCTCCGCCCTGACGCTGCTCGCCGTGCCGGGATGCGGCGGCGCAAGCCTCGCCGATCATGGGCTCGCGGCGCTGAACGCGCTCTCCGCCGCGCCGCCCGAACCGGCGGTGGCGGATGCCGCCTTCGGACCTCACCCGCGCCAGCGCCTCGACGTGTTCGCGCCACGGGGGGCCACGGCTGCGCCCGCGGTGGTGTTCTGGTATGGCGGCGGCTGGTCGTCCGGGGCACGCGGGCAGTACCGGTTCGTCGCCGGCGCGCTGGCCCGGCGGGGTCTTGCGACCGTGCTGCCGGACTACCGGCTGTTCCCCGAGGCCGCGTGGCCCGCCTATCCGCAGGACGGCGCGGCCGCTGTCGCGTGGGTCCGCGCCAACGCGGCACGGATCGGCGTCGATCCGGGGCGGATCGCGCTCGCCGGCCACTCGGCCGGGGGCCACATCGCGCTTACGCTCGCGCTCGATCCGCGCTGGCTCGGAGCGCACGGAATCGCGCCGCGCGATCTTGCCGGGGTCGTCTCGATCGCGGGGGTGACGGGCGTCGAGCCGCTCCGGGGCGCGCCCTACGATGCGATCTTCGCCGCCGCCGACCCGGCGGACGCGCATCGTCCGGTGGCGCTGGCCGCGCGCCATGCCGGGGGTGCGCCGCCGATCACGCTGGTCGCGGCCGAGGGCGACACGCTGGTCACGCCGCGCAACTCGGCGCGCCTCGTCGAGGCCATCCGCGCCGGCGGCGGCGAAGCCGAGCTCCTGCTCCGCGCCGATGCGGGCCACATGACCGTGGTGCTCGCGCTGACCACGTCTCTCGCCGCCGACACGGCGGTCGTCGAGGCCATCGCACGGGCGGCCGGAGCGGCCTCCGGCCCGTCGGGCGCGGCTCCGGGGCGGCCGTGACGCGCATCATCACCTGATCCGGCTGCCCCGCCCGATCGGCATCGGCGCTACTCGATCCTGATGTCCGCCTCGCGGATCAGGGTCGTCCACTTGCGCCGCTCCGCCGCGAAGAACGCGGCGAACTCGTCCGGCGTCATCGGCCGCGGCTCGGCGGCGAAGGACAGGATGCGCTCGCGGATCGCCGGCTCGCGCAGCACCGCGCCAATCTCGGCCGAGAGCCGCTCGACGATCGGGCGCGGCGTGCCGGCGCGAACGAACACACCCTGCCAGTCGAGCGCCTCGAAGCCGGGCAGCGTGTCGGCGATCGGCGGCACGTCGGGCAGGGCGGCGAGCGGTCCGGTGCCGGTGTGGCCGAGCGCGCGGACCCGGCCGGCCAGCACATGCCCGGTCTGACCGGAGGCGCTGCCGAACACGAACGGCACGTTGCCGGCGATCACATCGGCGATCGCCGGGCCGCCGCCGCGATAGGGGATGTGGTTCAGCGTGATGCCGGCGGCGCGCGCGAACAGCACCATCGAGAGATGCTGGTTCGAGCCGTTGCCCGACGACGCCCAATCCACCCCGCCGGGCTTTGCCTTCGCCATGGCGATCACGTCGGCGACGCTGCGCACGGGCACGTCGGGGTGCGCGAGCAGCAGGTTGGGGAAGGTGACGATCAGGGTGACGGGCGTGAAGTCGCGGTCGACGTCGAACGGCAGGGAGCGGAACAGCGCCGGGTTCACGCCGATCGCCGCGGCGTCGTGCAGCACGGTGTAGCCGTCGGCGGGTGCCTGGGCGACCGCGGCCTCGCCGATCGTGCCGGTGGCGCCGCCGCGGTTGTCGATCACGATCGGCTGGCCGAGCCGCTCGGCGACGCGCGGGTAGATGATGCGCGCCATGGTGTCGGAGCCGCCGCCCGGCGGATAGGGCACCACCATGCGGATCGGGCGCGAGGGCCACGCGGACTGGGCGCGCGCGGTGCCGAGGCCGAGTGCGAGCGCCGGGGCGGCGAGCAGGAACGCCCGGCGACGGGTGGAGATCGGGGTCATGGCGGTCCTCCCGTTGTGGTTGGGCGTGGGCGCCGTGCCCGTCCGCCGTGAGCCGCAGCCTCGGATGTCAGGGCGACTTATGCAAGTCCAAAATACAATCTTTGGCGTCCCCGCCCTTCGCGCCCGCCGACCCTCCGATCGCGCCGGCGCGCGCCTCGTACGACCGGTGCAGATGCGCCCGCATGAGCCCCGCGGCGGCCTCGCGCTCGTCCTGCTCCAGGAGGTCGAGAATGCGGAGATGCTCTCCCGCCATGCGCGCGAGCCGCTCGGTGTCGCCGTAGAGCCGGTACTCCACCAGGCGGCGCAGCCGGTTCACCCGGCGCAGCCCCTCGAGCAGGAGCGGGTTGCCGGCGAGCCCGATCAGCGCCTCGTGGAAGCCCGAGGTGACCGCGAACAGCACGGCGCGCGAGAGCCGGTGCACCGCGTCGCCGAGCAGCGCCTCCTGCTCGGCGCGCAGCCGCCGGTACACGGCGGGATCGGGGTGGAATCCGGGTTCCAGCATGGCGGCCGGCTCGATGATCAGCCTGTAGCGGTAGCCGGCCGTGTAGGCCTCGGGCGAGTCGATCACCGGCGGGAAGCCCCAGCCGCGCCCGGGCAGGCGCTCTGCCCAGCCCTCGGCCTCGGCCCGGCCGAGCAGCCCGAGCAGCCGCCCGCGCGCGACCGCGTAGCGTCGCGCGAGCGCCCGCGCGCTGACCCGCGGCGGCACGGCGCCGGCGAGCCGGTCCTCGACCAGGCGCTGGTAGAGCGCCTCGTCCGGCTCCGGCGCGGGCTGGGCCAGCGCGGGCGCGGGCAAGGCGGCGGCGTCGCACGCAAGGAAGAAGCCCCGGTTCGGCCGACGCTCCACCACCCCCGAACCGGCGAGCAGCGCGAGCGCCTCGCGCACCGGGGAGCGGGAGACCTTCAGCCGGTCGGCGAGGGCCTGCTCGGCAAGGTGCGTCCCCCGCCGCATCGCGCCGGCGCGCAGCTCGGCCAGGATCCGCTCGGCGAGGCGCTGTGCGAGCCGCGGGGAAGCGGCGGCACAGGGTGGGGTCAATTGCATCTTGGCATCCTATACGACTATGGTCTGGCGCGCATCGTCCAGGAGACCGCCCATGCCCGACCCGATCGAGATCCTCGTCCTGCCGGGCGACGGGATCGGTCCCGAGATCACCCAAGTGGTCGAGGACGTGCTGCGCCTCGCCGACCGCCGCTTCGGCCTCGGACTCAGGCTCACCCGAATGGAGGTCGGCCTCGCGGCCCACGCGGTGCACGGCTCGACCCTGCCGGACGCGGTGATCGCGGCCGCCGAGGCGGCCGACGGGATCGTGCTCGGCCCGGCCGAGATGACCTCCTATCCGCCGCGCGAGCAGGGCGGGATCAGCGTGCCGGGCACGCTGCGCAAGCGGCTCGATCTCTACGCCAATATCCGCCCGGCGCGCGCCCGGCCCGGCCTGCCGCAGCCGCCGGCGCCGATGGACCTCGTGATCGTGCGCGAGAACACCGAGGGCTTTTACGCCGACCGCAACATGTTCGCCGGCATCGCCGAGTTCATGCCGACCGAGGACGTGGCGCTGTCGGTGCGCCGGATCACCGCGCGCGCCTCGCGCCGGATCGCGCGCGTCGCCTTCGAGATGGCCCGCGCCCGCCGCCGCCGCGTCGCGGTGGTGCAGAAGAAGCATGTGCTCCAGCTCACCGACGGGCTGTTCGTCCGCGAGGTCGAGGCGGTGGCGGCCGAGTTCCCCGACGTCGCGCTGGAGAGCGTGACCGTGGATGCGATGGCCGCAGCGCTCTACCGCCACCCGGACCGGTTCGATATCGTGCTCACGACCAACATGTTCGGCGACATCCTGTCGAACCTGACCGCCGAGATGAGCGGCGGGCTCGGGCTGTCGGCGGCGCTCAATGCCGGCGAGCGGCATGCCGCGGCGAACGCGGGGCATGGCTCGGCGCCTGACATCGCGGGCCAGGACAAGGCCAACCCCTGTTCGCTGGTGCTGTCCTCGGCCATGCTCGTGGACTGGATCGGCCGCCGGCGCGGCTGCGTGGAGTGCGTGGCCGCCGCCGGTGCAATCGAGGCCGCGGTGGATGAGCTGCTCGCGAGCCCGGCGACGCGCACGGCCGATCTTGGCGGCGCGCTTGGCACAAGGGCGTTCGGCGCGGCGCTGGTGCGGCGGCTAGGGACAGCGGAGGAGCGTGCGGCGTGAGCGGAATCCGGATCGACCATCTGCACATCAAGAGCCGCGAGCCGGAGGCGGCGGCCGCGTTCTACGTGCGCGCCTTCGGTGCGCGCGAGACCGGCCGTCAATCCGTGCCCGCGGGGGTGCGGATCGTGCTCGATCTGGACGGATTGGCGCTGTTCGTGGAGTCCGTGCCGGAGGGGACACCCGGCGTACCCGCAGCACCGTATCGCGGGCTCGAACATCTCGGACTGGCGGTGGACGATCTCGACGCGCTGCTTGCCGATCTCGCGAGCAAGGGGATTGCGCTGGAAGCGCCGCCGTCATCGCCTCGGCCCGGCGTTCGGATCGCCTTCGTCAAGGCACCGGACGGCGCCCGCGTGGAGATCCTGGAACGCAAGTGAGAGCCGGGGGGGGGGGGGGGCGGCGCGATCCGCCCAACCGATGCGACCATCGTGCTCTCCGGCCTCGACACCCGGCCGCAATGGGCCGACATCGCCGTGCACATCGAGAGCCCGCTGCCGGCGGCGATCGCGCTGCTGGCTCATCCCAAGCTCGCCCTGTTCGCCCGCCGGTCGCCGCCGCCCGCGGGCATCACGGGGCGGGGCGAGGTCGATCTGGCGCTGCGCTTCCCGCTGCTCGACGCGCTGACCGTGGACGGGATCGAGGCGCGCGCGACCGCCCGGGTCGAGGAGGCGGGCGTGCCCGATGTCGTGCTCGGGCAATCCATCACCGGCGGGCGGTTCACGCTGGAGGCGAGCGAGACCGGGCTGAAGCTCGACGGCACCGGCATGCTCGGCGGGCTGGAGACGGCGCTCGGCTACGAGACCGATTTCCGCGCCGGACCTGCGAGCCAGGTCGTGGAGCGCGCGACGCTGCGGCTCGCCCCGCAGGAGGGCGTGGCCGCTGCGTTCGGGATCGACCTCGCGCCGTACCTGACCGGACCGGTCGGCGGGGAGGCGCGGCTCGCGATCCGGCGCGACCGCCAGTCCACGGTGACGCTGCGCGCCGATCTCGCCCGGGCGCGGCTCGCGCTGCCCGAGCTCGGCTGGGCCAAGCCCGAGGGCACGGCCGCCACGGCGGAGGCGACGCTGCGGCTCGCCGGGCCGCGGCTGGTCGCGGCGGAACTGACGACGCTGGAGGGCGCGGGGCTCGCCGCACGGGCGCGCGCGAGCTTCGGCGCGGAGAGCCGCCTCGAGCGCGTCGAGGTGCCCGATCTGCGGCTCGGCGATACGCGGCTCTCCGGCGAGGTGCGGGCACCGGCGCGCGCGGGCGAGCCCTGGCGCATCACGGCGCGCGGCCCGCTGCTCGACCTCTCGCGCCGGCCCCGCGCGGCCGCCGACGCCGCGCCCGGCACCACCCCGTCCGTCGCGGTCGATGCGCAGCTCGACCGCGTCGTGCTTGGCCCGGGCCGCGACACCCGGAATGTCGCGGTCACGCTGCGCCATGACGGGCGGCGGATCGAGGCGCTGGAGGCGCACGGGCTGGTCGGCGACCGCGGCAGCTATACCGCGTCGATCCGCCGCGACGGCACGGCGCGACGGCTGGAGCTGCGCGCGGACGACGCCGGGGCGGCGCTCGCCGCACTCGATGTGACCGGCAGCATGGCGGGCGGGCGGCTCGCGGTCACCGGCCGCTACGACGACACCAGGCCCTCCGCGCCGCTGGCCGGCGAGGCGACGATCGAGGAGTTCCGGCTGCACGATGCGCCGGCGATCGGGCGGGTGCTGCAGGCCATGACGCTCTATGGCGTGCTGGAGATGACGCGCGGCCCGGGACTGTCGTTCTCCAACCTGGTCGCCCCCTTCACACTGGACGGCGACACGCTCGAGCTGCGCGACGCGCGCGCCTACGGCCCCTCGCTCGGCTTCACCGCGAAGGGTTCGGTCGACCTCGCGCGCGACATGCTGGCGATCGAGGGGACGATCGTGCCGGCCTATTTCTTCAACACGCTGCTCGGCCATATCCCTCTGATCGGACGGCTGTTCTCGCCGGAGCGGGGGGGCGGCGTGTTCGCCGCGACCTACCGGGTGCGCGGGCCCCTCGCCGATCCCGAGGTGTCGGTCAATCCGCTCGCCGCGCTGACGCCCGGGTTCCTGCGCGGGCTGTTCGGCTTTCTCGGCGAGGCCGGCGAGGCGCCACCACCCGACCCCGACCCGCACGGGATGCAGCGCGGCGGCGGCGGCTGACCGGGGTTCACGCTCCGTTCATCGGTCGCGCGGATGATGCGGCCGGATTTCCCTGGATCGGAGCCGTGGTCATGTCTGC
>NZ_JBHYDW010000174.1:0-7753 GCF_051860475.1 Elioraea sp.
CATCGAGCGCGGCGATCTCCTCGGCCAGCGCGAGCACGCGCCCGCCCATCGCGTCGCGCGCGCCCCAGCGGCGGATCGAGGCGGCGCAGTCGGACGCGCGCACAGGCTCGCCGTCGTGGAAGCGGAGCCCCTCGCGCAGGGTGAAGGTCCAGCGCAGCCCGCCATCCTCCACAGTATGCCCGGCGACCATCTGCGGCTGCGCCCGGTACTCCGCGTCGATCCCGTAGAGCGTGTCCCAGACCAGGAAGCCGTGGTTGCGCGTGACATAGGCCGAGGAGGCGACCGGATCGAGCACGGCCAGACCGGCATGCGGCACGAACCGGATCGTAGGCGCGGGCTGCGCGATCGCGGGCACGGCCAGCGCCGCCAGCCCCGTCTGCACCAAGGTTCGACGCTTCATGGCACTCCACGCCGGCCGGGCCGAGGCGCGGACCGTGCCCGACTGCGCCGCTGCCCGCAACTGGGCGTACGGGAACCGAACTGTTACGTACGGCGGACGTTCAACGGCAGCACCATCCCCTTCAGCACGCCGGTCAGCGACCGCCGCCACGCCGAGGACTCGAAGTACTGACCGATCGGCCAGTAGGGCAGATCCTGCCAGAACTGCGCCTGGATCCTGCGCCCGATCGCCTTCTGCGCTTCGGGTGTCGGCGCTCCGAACCACTCGTCGCGCAGCGCCTCAAGCTGAGGGCTGGTCGGCCAGCCGAACCAGGCACCGTCGCCGTTCCCGCGCAGCAGCAGATGCCCGGCCGGGGAGTTGAAGTCGATGCCGGCGAACAGCGCGATCACCGCACCCCAGCCGCCCTGGCCGGGCGGTTCCCTGCGCGCACGACGCTGCAGCACCTGGCCCCAGTCCATCGTGTCGTCCTGCACCGTCAGGCCGCATTTGCGCATCATGTCGATCGCAACCTGGGTCAGGTTGAAGTTGTTGATGATGTTGGCAGGGTCGAGGAACACCACCGGCTCGCCCTGGTAGCCGGCGGCGAGCAGCGCGCGCTTCGCGGCCTCGGTGTCGCGCGGGCCCTTCAACACCTCGATTCCCTCGTCGCTCGCCATCGGCGAGTTCACCGGGAAGCAGCCGACGCCGTCGCGCCAGATGCTGCGGTCGTCGCCCATGATCGCCTGCATGAAGTCCGCCTGGTTGATCGCGGGCAGCAGCGCACGCCGCTTCGCCGGATCGTTGAAGGGCGGGTGCAGGTGGTTCGGGCGCAGCGAGGCCACGAGCCCCGATGTGTCCACGACCTCAACATTCACGTCACGATTCCGCGCGAGTACCGGGCGCAGGTCGTTCGGCACGCTCACCCACCAGTCGATCTCACCCGTCTGCAGCGCCGCAACAGAGGTCGCGGAATCGGTGATGATGTGCCACTCCATGCGCTCGAAATGCGCGAGCTTCGGCCCCGAGGTCATGCTCGGCGTGCCCTCGCGCGGCAGGTAGCGGTCGAAGCGGGCATAGACGAGCTTGCTGCCGACCACCCGCTCCTCGGGCACGATCCGGTACGGGCCAGAACCAACGACCTCCGGGATCGCGCGGGTGGACTCCGTCTCCGCAAGCCGCTCGGGCATCACGAAGCACGGATAGGACGAGGGCTTGCCGAGCGCGTCGAGCATCGGCCCGAACGGACGGTTCAGCCGGATCTCGAAACGGCGATCGTCGAGGGCGCGGAGCTCGGCCATCCGCTGCGCGAGCGTCTGGCCGTGCGCGTCGCGCGTCATCCAGCGCCTGATCGAGGCGACCGCGTCCTTGGCGCGCACCGCCTCGCCGTCGTGGAAGGTCGGGCCCTGGCGCAGCGTGAACACCCAGCGCCTGCCGTCGTCCTCGACGACGTGGCCCTCGGCGAGCTGCGGATGCGGACGCAGCTGCTCGTCGAGTCCGTAGAGCGTGTCCCAGACCATGTGGCCGTGGTCACGGGTGGGGTAGGCGGTCGTCACCATCGGGTCGAGGATGGTGACGTCCGCCCGCGGAATGTATTTCAGCACCCGCGCCGCATCGCCCTGGGCGAGCGCCGGTGCGGCCAGCGGCGCGGCCGCGAGCGCTGCGGCGCCCGTCAGGGCGGTGCGGCGACGGAGCAAGTCAGACCCTCCTGACGTTCCAGAACACGGGGATGCCGCTCGGCTGCATCACGCCCGTGATCGACCGGCGATGCGCGAGCGGCTGGAGGAACTGCCCGAGCGGGATGTAGGGCACGTCCTCGAACATCTGCGTCTGCATCTCGGAGGCGATGCGCTGCTGGCTCTCGAGGTCCGGAGCATCGAACCAGGCCTCCCGCAGTTCCTCAAGCTTGGGGCTCTCGGCCCAGCCGAACCACCCCGCCGTGCCGTTGCCGCGCAGCGAATGATGCCCGGCCGGATTCATGTGATCCAGGCCGGCCCAGTTCGTGCAGAACACGCTCCACCCACCCCGGTCGAGCGGCTCACGGCTGGCACGGCGCTGCACCACCGAGCCCCAGTCCATCGCCTGGAAGTCCACGTTCAGCCCGAGGCGCCGGAACAGATCGCCGGTCACCTGGCTCAACGCCTGCAGCGAGGAGATGTCGGTGGTGGCCAACAGAACGATCCGCTCGCCGTTGTAGCCGCTCTCCGCGATCATCCGCTTGGCAACGTCAAGGTTCTCGGCATACGAGTCGAGGCCGGCCTCGTTGGCGAGCGGAGTAGTCGGCGTGAAGGCGCCGACTCGGGTGCGCCAGTACTTCTGGTCGGTGCCGGCGACCGCTGCCATGTAGTCGGCCTGCTTCACGGCGCGCACCAGCGCTTGGCGGAACTTCTTGTTATTTGTCGGTGCCACGAGGTGGTTCGGCCGCATGATCGAGATCAGGCCGAGCGGGTCGGTGAGGGTCACGTTGATCTCGCGATGCCGCTCAAGCACCGGCCGCAGATCTGCCGTGGGGACTTCCCACCAGTCCACCTCGCCCGACTGCAACGCCGCCCCCGAGGTGGAGAAGTCGGGGATGATGTGCCACTCCACCCGGTCGAAATGCACGACCTTCGGCCCCGCCGTGCCGGAGGGCTCGCCGCTCGACCGCGGCACGTAGCCGGCGAACTTCTCGTACACGACCTTGCTGCCGGAAATGTACTCGTCGTGCTTGAAGGTGAATGGGCCGCTGCCGATCAGCTGCTCGGGCCGAATCTGCGTGAAGGCGTCGGTCTCAGCCACCCTCTCCGGCATGATGAAGAGCGCATTGCTCGGGGTCTTCGCGAGCGAATCGAGCATCAGGCCGTAGGGACGCTTGAGGTGGATGCGGAAGCGCCGATCGTCCACCACCGTCATCTCGTCGGTAAGCTGCGCAAGCCGCATCCCCATCGCATCGCGTTTGGCCCAGCGAGCGATCGAGGCGACGCAGTCGCGCGCGCGCACGGGCTCGCCGTCGTGGAACTTCAGCCCCTCGCGCAACGTAAAGGTCCACAGCTTGTCGTCGTTCTCGACGGTGTGACCCTCCACCATCTGGGGCTGAGGCTTATAGCTGTCGTCGAGGCCGTAGAGCGTGTCCCAGATGAGGAAGCCGCTGTTCCGTGTGATGTATGCGGTCGTCCAGATCGGATCGACCACGGTCAGGTTCGCGTGCGGGATGAACTTCAGCGTGCGGGCGGCCTGACCCTGGACCAGTGCCGGCGCGGCAACGGTCGCCGCCGCTGCACCGAGGAACGTGCGTCGCTTCATTCTTCCTGTCTCCCATGCCCAGTTGCGGGTCTGGGCGGGAGCATGACGCTTCCGTGGCGGCGCTGTCCACAGTTCCGCGATCACGGCCTCATAGGACCGTAACCGAAGGCAACGGGCGGTGGATCGGCGGTCTCGACCCAGACCGCCTTGGTCCGCGTGTAGGCGAGCAGCGCCTCGACGCCCGAGGACCGGCCGTGGCCCGAGGCGGCGAAGCCGCCGAACGGCACCGAAACGTGGATGGTGCGGTAGCCGTTCACCCAGAACGTGCCCGCCCGCACGGCGGCCGCGACCCGGTGCGCGCGGCCGACATCGCGCGTCCAGACCGCGCCCGCGAGCCCGAACCTGGTGTCGTTCGCAAGCCGGATCGCCTCGGCCTCGTCCGCGAACGGGATCGCGGCGAGCACCGGGCCGAACACCTCGTCCTGCGCGATCGCCGCCGAGGGCGTCACGCCGGCAAGCAGCGTCGGCGCAAGCCAGAACCCGCCCGCAGGAACCCCCTCGGGTGCCGCGCCACCGGTCGCGAGCGCAGCGCCCGAGGCCACGCCCTCGGCCACCATCGCCGTCACCTTGGCGTGCTGGCGGGCATTGGCGATCGGACCCATCTCGGTCGCCGGGTCGAGCGGCAGGCCGATGCGGATGCGCCGCGCGCCTTCGGCCACCGCAGCGACCAACCGGTCGTGGATCGAGCGCTCGACCAGGAGCCGCGAGCCGGCGACACAGGACTGGCCGCAGCCGGCAAAGATCGCCGCCTGCGCGCCCCGCACCGCTGCGTCGAGATCGGCGTCAGCGAAGACGATGTTGGCGCTCTTGCCGCCCAGCTCGAGCACGCACGGGATGCCTCGCCGCGCCGCCGCCGCGCCGATCACCGCGCCCGCCTCGGGCGAGCCGACGAAGGTCACCATGTCCACCCGCGCATCCGCGAGCAGGGCCGCTCCGGTGCTCGGCCCGCAGCCCGGCACCACCGACACCACGCCGCGCGGCAGGCCCGCCTCCTCGGCGAGCTTGCCGAAGGCGAGGCTGGTAAGCGGCGTCAGCTCCGACGGTTTGAGGATGCAGGCGTTGCCCGCGGCGAGGATCGGCGCGACGTTCCAGCCGGCGGTGAACAGCGGCGCGTTCCAGGGCGTGATCGCCAGCACCACGCCCTGCGGCTCGTGCCGCACCGTCACATGGTGCGACGTCGGCACGGGGATCACGCGACCTTCCAGCTTGTCGGTCCAGCCAGCCCAGTAGCGCAGCATGTCGGCCACCGCGGCGACCTCGCGGCCGCAGTCGCCCAGCGGCTTGCCGCTGGTCGCGGCCTCCAGGGTGGCGAGCCGTTCGGCATGGTGCGTGACCGCCTCACCCCAGGCCCAGAGCGCGCGACCGCGCGCCGCCGGCGTCAGCGCCGCCCAGGCGCGGAAGCCTCGCGCTGCCGTTTCGGCGGCGTGCGCGGCGACGCGCGGGCCGGCGTCGCGGTACTCCAGGATCATCGCACCGGTCGCCGGATCGAACAGCGTGACCGGCTCGCCCTCGCCGGGAACCAGCGCGCCGTCGATCCACGAGCCGGGCGCGCCGCCGCCCAGCAGCGCGGCGAAGGCGCGCTCGGTCGCCTCGCATGCCGAGAGCGCGGGCGCGTCATTCATCGCCCGCCTCCGCCCGCCAGAGCTCGGCCGCGACCCGGTTGAAGTCGTCGCCGTCCGGCACGGCGCTGTCCTGCAGCCAGAGCCGGCCGACCTCCTCCATCAGTGTCCCCGTGGCACCGGCACGGTCGGCCAGCGCGAGCGCGAGCCGCAGGTCCTTGCGCATCAGCCCGGCGGTGAAGCCGGAGTCGAAACTGCCCGGCAGGATCCAGCGCGGGAAGTTCACCTCGGTCGCGGCGCTGCGGCCGGAGGCGCCGTTGATCACCGCGAGCGCCGCCTCAGCATCCACACCCGCCCGCCGCGCGAGCCGCAGCGCCTCGGCCGCGGTCAGCAGGTGGGAAGCGACCAGCAGATTGTTGGCGAGCTTCGCCACCGCCCCCGCGCCGGACGGGCCGACATGCACCACCTTGGCGGCGATCGCCTCCAGCGCCGGCATCGCACGCGCGAGCGCCTCCGCCTCGCCGCCGACCATCATCGTGAGCTTGCCGGCGCGCGCGCCGTGCGGCCCGCCCGAGACCGGCGCGTCCAGCCAGGCGAGGCCGGTGGCCGAGAACCCGGGGGCAAGGGCGCGCGGCGTCTCCGGCGCGACCGTCGAGGTGTCCACCACCACGCCGTCGGCCATCATCCCGGCCGCGGGGAGGGTCGCGGCGACCGCGCGCACCGCCTCGTCGTTCGGCAGCGAGAGGATCACCACCTCGGCACCTGTCGGCGCGTCCTCGGCGACGCTGACGCCCGCCGCCTCCGCGGCCTCGCGCCGTGCGGAGGCGCGGTCCCAGCCCTGCACCGCGATCCCCCGCTCGCCGAGCCGCTCGGCCATCGCGAGCCCCATGGCGCCGAGCCCGATCACCGCCACCTGCATGCGACTTCTCCCCCGGGGACTAGATGCAGAGCCCGCCATCGACGTGCAGCACCTGGCCGGTGATGTAGCCCGCCTCCGCCGACAGCAGGAAGGCGATCGCGGCGGCGACCTCCGACGGCTCGGCCTTGCGGCCGAGCGGGATCTCGGCGTCGGCAGCCGAGGCGGCACCGGCAGGCAGCGCCGCGTGCGCACCGGCGTCCTTGCGGACGAAGCCGGGACAGACGGCATTGGCGGTCACGCCGCGCGGGGCGAGCGCGAGCGCGAGCGACTTCACCATCGCCTCCACCGCGGCCTTGGCGGCGGCCGAGGCCGGGAACTGCGGCACGCGCGGACGGAAGGCGTGCGCGACGAAGGAGCTGACCGCGACGATCCGGCCATGCCGCGCCCCGTCGAGCAGCTTCAGCGCGGCGGTGGCGAGCGCGAAGAACCCAGTCGCGATCGGCGCGTGCGAGCGGGCGAGTGCCGTCGAGTCGAGCTCGCCCCAGGGCGTGCGGTCGGCGAAGCCGGCATTCGCGACCAGCGCATCGAGCCCGCCGAACCTGTCCGCGGCGCGCGCGACCAGCGCCGCCGGTACGCCCGGCTCGGCGAGATCGCCGAGCAGGGTCTCGACGGCTGCGCCAGCATCGCGCGCCTGTGCGGCGACCGCGGCGAGCGCGGCCTCGCTCTTGCGCGTGTGCAGCGCCAGCGCCACGCCCGGGGCCGCGAGCTTTCGCGCGGTCGCCGCACCGATGCCGCTCGCGGCGCCCGTGATCAGGATGGTTCTCGGCCGGTCCGTCATGCGCCCTCCATCCGTCCAGGCTAGGGCGCGGTCGGCGGCGCGGACAGAGGGCCGAGCCGGCCGACCCGGTCGGCGCGCACCACGCGCGCCTCGCCGCGGCGAACCGTCACGCCGATCCGGTCCAGCCACTCCAGCAGCACGATCGCCATGTTGCGCCCGCATCCGGCCGCGTCGCGGAACGGTCCCGGCCGCACGGCCCCCTCGGCGTCGCGCGCGGCGAGCAGCGCGGACGAAAGGCCGGGAAGCGCGGCGGCGGCAAGGAACCGGCCAGGCGCGACCTCGACCACCTCGCCGAGCCGGGCGAGTCGTCTGAGCGTCCCGAGCGTCGGTGCCGGCGCGAGCCCGGCCTCGGCCGCGAGTTCGTGCGCCGCGCGCGGCCGCAGCCCCGCCCCGAGCCGGGCGAGCAGGGCATCCGCGCGCGCGCGGTCGGCCGGCACAAGCGACGGCGCGTGGTCCGGCAGTCGCCACACCGGACCCGCCCGCGCGACCCGCCCCTCCGCAGCGAGACGGTCGAGCGCGGCCTCGATCAGGTCCGGCGGGGGCCGGTCGGCCAGCGCGCCGCGCAACGCAGCAGCGCCGGCCCCGGGCACGTCCGGCGCGGCCGCATGCTGCGCCGCTAGCGCCGCCGCGAGTGCCGCGGCCAGCGCAACCCACGCCGCTGGCGCGACCGCCCAGCGTCCCAGCCTCACCGCACCGAGCCGTCGCCACGACGCCTCGGCGTCGTCGGGATTGCGCGCACGCGCGAATGCCTCGGCGTCCACCCACCCCGGCGGGAGGGCCAGCAGCGCCGCGGTAGCCTCCGCGTCGGGGAGACCAAGCGCGTGAAGCCGCGCGAGCCG
>NZ_JBHYDW010000175.1:0-7709 GCF_051860475.1 Elioraea sp.
CGAGGGTCTGCGCTTCGCCATCCGCGAGGGCGGCCGCACCGTCGGCGCCGGCGTCGTCACCAAGATCGTGCAGTGACGGGCTGAGAGCAGGCGAAGGAGAGGGCATCGCGCGCACCTCCGGCCAGGCCAGGCCGCGTGCGCACGAGGCGAGGGATCATGGACAACCAGAACATCCGCATCCGCCTGAAGGCGTATGATCACCGCGTGCTCGACACGAGCACGCGGGAGATCGTCAACACGGCCAAGCGCACGGGTGCGCAGGTGCGGGGTCCGATCCCGTTGCCGACGCGGATCGAGCGGTTCACCGTGAACCGCTCGCCCCACGTCGACAAGAAGAGCCGCGAGCAGTTCGAGATCCGCACCCATCGCCGGCTCCTGGACATCGTCGATCCGACGCCGCAGACGGTGGACGCGCTGATGAAGCTCGACCTCGCCTCCGGCGTCGATGTCGAGATCAAGGTCTGAGGACCGGGCCATGCGGACGGGTGTGATCGCACGCAAGCTGGGCATGACCCGGCTGTTCAACGACGACGGCACGCATGTGCCCGTCACCGTGCTGCTGCTTGACGAGGTGCAGGTGGTGGCGCAGCGCACCGAGGAGAAGGACGGCTACTCGGCCGTGCAGCTTGGCATCGGCCATGCGAAGGCGAAGAACACCGGCAAGGCGCTGCGCGGCCACTTCGCCAAGGCGAAGGTCGAGCCCAAGGCGAAGCTCGTCGAGTTCCGCGTCGATCCGGCTTCGATGCCCGAACTGGGTGCCACGCTCTCGGTCGATCATTTCGTCAAGGGCCAGATGGTCGATGTCACCGGCACCACCAAGGGCAAGGGCTTCGCCGGGCCGATGAAGCGCTGGAACTTCCGCGGCCTCGAGGCCTCGCACGGCGTGTCGGTCAGCCACCGCAGCCACGGCTCGACCGGCCAGCGCCAGGACCCCGGCAAGACCTTCAAGACCAAGAAGATGGCCGGCCATCTCGGCGACGAGCGGGTGACCACGCTGAACCTCGAGATCGCCGGCGTCGACGCCGGGCGCAGCGTGATCATGGTGCGCGGTGCCGTGCCCGGCGCGAAGGGCTCCTACGTGCTGGTGCGCGACGCGGTGAAGCGCGCGCGCCCGGCCGAGGTGCCGCTGCCGGCCGGCGTGAAGGCGTGAGGACGCGATGAAGACGACGGTGATCACGCTCGCCAATCAGCCCGCCGGCGAGGTCGAGCTGCCTGAGGCGCTGTTCGGCGCCGAGCCGCGCGCCGACATCATGGCGCGGGTGGTGCACTGGCAGCTCGCCAAGCGGCGCGCCGGCACGCACAAGGTCAAGGGCATGGGCGAGGTCAGCGGCACGACCAAGAAGCCCTACAAGCAGAAGGGCACCGGCCGCGCGCGCCAGGGCAGCCTGCGCTCGCCGCAGTTCCGCACCGGCGGCGTGGTGCATGGCCCGGTGGTGCGCGACCACGGCTACGCGCTGCCGAAGAAGGTGCGCCGGCTCGGGCTGATCTCCGCGCTCAGCCAGAAGGCGCGCGAGGGCAAGCTGATCGTGCTCGAGACGGCCGCATCCGACGGCAAGACCGGGGCGCTGAAGAAGCAGGTCGCCGCACTCGGCTGGCAGTCGGCGCTGGTCATCGACGGGGTAGCGCTCGACCAGGGCTTCGCGCGTGCGGCCCGGAACATTCCGGGGCTCGATGTGCTGCCCGCGCTCGGCGCGAACGTGTACGACATCCTCCGCCATGACGTGCTGGCGGTGACGAAGGCGGCGCTCGAGGGGCTCGCCCAGCGGCTCGGCGCCGCGGAGACGGCCGGGGAGACAGCGGCATGAACGACGAAACCGCAGAGCCCGCGCCGAAGGCGGTGCGCCGGATCTCGCCCGAGCGGATGTACCAGGTCGTGCTGAGCCCGGTGATCACCGAGAAGGCGACCGCGCTGACGGCTGCGAACCAGGTGGTGTTCCGCGTGCGGCTGGACGCGACCAAGCCCGAGATCCGCGCCGCGGTCGAGGGCCTGTTCAACGTGAAGGTCCAGGCGGTCAACACGATCGTCATGAAGGGCAAGACCAAGCGATTCCGCGGCCGGCCCGGTCAGCGGTCGGACTGGAAGAAGGCGATGGTGCGGCTCGCACCCGGCTTCTCCATCGACCTGACCACCGGGCTCGCCTGAGCGGGAGCGGGGAACGATGGCGCTCAAGCAGTTCAAGCCGGTCACGCCGAGCCTGCGCGGCACGGTGCTGGTCGACCGGTCCGGCCTCTGGAAGGGCAAGCCGGTCAAGGGTCTCACGGTCGGCAAGTCGTCGTCCGGCGGGCGGAACAACCACGGCCACACCACCGTGCGGTTCCGCGGCGGCGGGCACAAGCAGTCGTACCGGATCATCGACTTCAAGCGGCGCAAGTTCGACGTCGCGGCGACGGTGGAGCGGATCGAGTACGATCCGAACCGCTCGGCCTGGATCGCGCTGATCAAGTATGCCGACGGCGAGCTCTCCTACATCCTCGCCCCGCAGCGCCTGAAGGTGGGCGATGCGGTGATCGCCGGCGCGCGCGCGGACATCAAGCCGGGCAACGCGATGCCGATGGGGGCGATCCCGGTCGGCACGATCATCCACAACATCGAGATGAAGCCGGGCGCGGGCGGCAAGATCGCGCGCGCCGCCGGCACCTACGCGCAGCTGGTCGGCAAGGACGCGGGCTACGCGCAGATCAAGCTCTCCTCGGGTGAGCTCCGCACCGTGCGCGCCGAGTGCATGGCCTCGATCGGCGCGGTGTCGAACCCCGACAACAGCAACCAGCAGATCGGCAAGGCCGGGCGCATGCGCTGGCTGGGGCGCCGGCCGCACAACCGCGGGGTCGCGATGAACCCGATCGACCACCCGCATGGCGGCGGCGAGGGCCGCACCTCGGGCGGGCGCCATCCGGTGACGCCCTGGGGCAAGCCGACCAAGGGTGCGAAGACGCGCCAGAACAAGCGGACGGATGGGCTGATCATCCGCCGCCGCAACGCGACGAAGGGCTGAGCGATGCCGCGTTCCGTCTGGAAGGGGCCGTTCGTGGACGGCTACCTGCTCACCAAGGCCGAGGCGGCCCGCTCGTCGGGGCGCAACGAGATCATCAAGACCTGGTCGCGCCGCTCGACGATCATGCCGCAGTTCATCGGCCTGACCTTCGGCGTCTACAACGGCCGCAAGTTCATCCCCGTGCAGGTGAACGAGCAGATGGTCGGCCACAAGCTCGGCGAGTTCGCCCCCACCCGCACCTTCTCGGGCCACGCGGCGGACAAGAAGTCGAAGCGGAGCTGAGGCGATGGGCAAGATCGGCATGCCGCGCAGGCTGGACGACACGGAGGCACAGGCGATCGTGCGCAATCTCCGTGTCAGCCCGCGCAAGCTCAACCTGGTGGCGGAGATGATCCGCGGCCTGCCGGCGGCGGAGGCGCGCGCGGCGCTGACCTTCTCGAAGCGGCGCATCGCCCAGGCGGTGAAGAAGGCGCTCGACAGCGCGATCGCGAACGCGGAGAACAACCACGGGCTCGACGTCGACCGGCTGACCGTGCGCGAGGCGACGGTCGGGCGCTCGGTGGTGATGAAGCGGTTCCATGCGCGCGGCCGCGGGCGCGCGGCGCGGGTGGAGAAGTGGTTCAGCCATCTGACGATCGTGGTGCGCGAGCGCCCGCAGGCGGTGAGCGAGGGAGCGCGCTGAGATGGGTCAGAAGGTCAATCCGGTCGGGATGCGGATCGGCATCAACCGCACCTGGGACAGCCGCTGGTTCGCCGACAAGGACTACGCGAAGCTGCTGCACGACGATCTGAAGCTCAGGAAGTTCCTGCGCGGGAAGCTCGCCCAGGCCGGGGTGGCGCGCGTGGTGGTCGAGCGTCCGGCGAAGAAGCCGCGCGTGACGATCTACGCCGCGCGGCCGGGCGTGATCATCGGCAAGAAGGGCCAGGACATCGAGAAGCTGCGTCAGGAGCTGAAGGCCCAGGCCGGCGCCGAGGTGCAGCTCAACATCGTCGAGATCCGCAAGCCCGAGATCGAGGCGGTGCTGGTGGCCGAGAACATCGCCCAGCAGCTCGAGCGGCGCGTCAGCTTCCGCCGCGCGATGAAGCGCGCGGTGCAGTCGGCGATGCGGCTCGGCGCGCAGGGCATCCGCATCAACTGCGCGGGCCGGCTCGGGGGCGCGGAGATCGCGCGCGTCGAGTGGTACCGCGAGGGGCGCGTGCCGCTGCACACGCTGCGCGCCGACATCGATTTCGGGGTCGCCACCGCCAAGACCACCTACGGCACCTGCGGTGTGAAGGTGTGGGTGTTCAAGGGCGAGGTGATGGCGCACGACCCGATGGCGATGGATCGCCGCGCGGCCGAGCAGGCGCCGCAGCGCTGAGCCGGTTCAGGGATCACAGGTAGACGACGATGCTGCAGCCGAAGAAGACCAAGTGGCGCAAGGCCCACAAGGGCCGGATCCACGGCGACGCGAAGGCCGGCACCACGCTGAACTTCGGCTCCTATGGGCTGAAGGCGATGGAGCCGGAGCGGATCACTGCCCGCCAGATCGAGGCGGCGCGGCGCACGATCACGCGCCAGATGAAGCGCCAGGGCCGCGTGTGGATCCGCATCTTCCCCGACGTGCCGGTGTCGAAGAAGCCGGCCGAGGTGCGCATGGGCTCGGGCAAGGGCAGCCCGGAGCTCTGGGTGTGCCGGGTGAAGCCGGGGCGGATCATGTTCGAGCTCGACGGCGTGACGGCCGAGGTCGCGCGTTCGGCGCTCGAGCTCGCCGCGGCGAAGCTGCCGATCAAGACCAAGGTCGTGGCGCGGATCGGGCTGGAGGGGTGAGCGATGACCAAGCCGGCTGATCTCCGGGCGAAGAGCCCCGACGAGCTCAAGGACATGCTGATCGCGCTTCGGCGCGAGCAGTTCAACCTGCGCTTCCAGCGGGCCACCGGCCAGCTCGAGAGCACCAACCGCATCCGCACGATCCGGCGCGACATCGCGCGGATCAAGACCATCCTGGGCCAGCGCGCGTCAGCCGCGCCGGCGGCGGCCTGAGCGCGGGGGAGAGGAGACCATGCCGAAGCGCGTTCTGACGGGCCGCGTCGTCAGCGACAAGATGGACAAGACCGTGACGGTGCTTGTCGAGCGTCGCGTGATGCACCCGCTCTACAAGAAGTTCATCCGCCGGTCGAAGAAGTACGCCGCGCACGACGAGGCGAACCTCTGCAAGGAGGGCGACGTGGTGCGCATCGAGGAGTGCCGCCCGATCAGCGCGCGCAAGACCTGGCAGGTGATCGAGCGCAACGGCGCATCGCTCGCGGCCGAGTCGGCGCAGGCCGCAGGCTGAGGGGGATCGCGCCATGATCCATGTCGAATCCAACCTCGACGTCGCCGACAACTCGGGCGCACGCCGGGTGCAGTGCATCAAGGTGCTGGGCGGGGCGAAGCGCAAGACCGCCTCGGTCGGCGACGTGATCGTCGTCTCGGTGAAGGAGGCGATCCCGCGCGGCAAGGTGAAGAAGGGCGACGTGCACCACGCGGTGATCGTGCGCACGGCCTATCCCGTGCGGCGCACCGATGGCTCGGCGATCCGCTTCGACCGCAACGCGGCGGTGCTGATCAACAAGCAGATGGAGCCGATCGGCACGCGCATCTTCGGCCCCGTGGTGCGCGAACTGCGCGCGAGGAAGTTCATGAAGATCATCAGCCTCGCGCCGGAGGTGCTGTGATGGCTGCGAAGATCCGCAAGGGCGACCGCGTGGAGGTGATCTCCGGCGCCCACAAGGGCAAGCGCGGCGAGGTCCTGAAGGTGATCCCGAAGGAGAGCCGCGCGGTGGTGACGGGGGTGGCGATGGTGAAGCGCCACACCAAGCCGGGCGGCATGGGCCAGCCCGGCGGCATCGTCGAGAAGGAGGCGCCGGTGCACCTCTCTCACCTGATGCTGCTCGACCCGAAGACCGACCGGCCGACGCGCGTCGGCTTCCGCATCCTCGAGGATGGGAAGAAGGTGCGCGTGGCCAGGGGTTCGGGCGAAGTGATCGACGCGTGACGGAGGCGGCCATGGCAGAGGCCACAGCGAGCGCGGCCCGCCCGAAGGCGCGGCTGCAGGAGTACTACGAGACGGTGGTGCGGCCCGGGCTCGTGAAGGAGTTCGGCTACGCGAACCCCTTCGCGGTGCCGAAGCTCGAGAAGATCGTCATCAACATGGGCGTGGGCGAGGCGGCGAGCGATGCCAAGAAGCTCGACGCCGCGGTCGGCGACCTGACGCTGCTCGCCGGGCAGAAGCCGGTGAAGACCAAGGCGAAGAAGGCGATCGCCGGGTTCAAGATCCGCGAGGGCATGCCGATCGGCGCGAAGGTCACGCTGCGCCGGGCGCGCATGTACGAGTTCCTGGACCGGCTGCTGACGATCGCGCTGCCGCGCGTGCGCGACTTCCGCGGCGTCACCGGCAAGGGTTTCGACGGGCGCGGCAATTTCGCGATGGGACTGAAGGAGCAGATCGTCTTCCCCGAGATCAACTACGACAAGGTCGACAAGGTCCGGGGCATGGACATCGTGATCTGCACCACGGCGAAGACCGATGCGGAAGCGAAGGCGCTGCTCAAGGCGTTCTCGCTGCCCTTCGCCAACTGAGGAAAGGCTCGGAAGACCACCGGCGCGTGCCGGCAGGTTCGGAGGATCGGAATTCATGGCCAAGACTTCTTCTGTCGAGCGCAACCTGAAGCGCGAACGGATGGCGAAGCGGGATGCCGGCAAGCGCGCCACGCTGAAGGCGGTGCTGCGCCAGAAGGACGCAAGCCCCGAGGAGCGCTTCGCGGCGATGCTCCGGCTCGCCGAGATGCCGCGCAACGGCGCGGCCGTTCGGGTGCGGCTGCGCTGCACGCTCACCGGCCGGTCGCGCGGCAACTACCGCAAGTTCAAGCTGTGCCGCATCGCGCTGCGCGAGCTCGCCTCCACCGGGCAGATCCCCGGCATGGCCAAGGCGAGCTGGTAGGGCGGAGCGAGGAGAGAAACCATGGCGATCTCCGATCCCCTGGGCGATCTGATCACCCGCATCCGCAACGCGCAGCGCTCGCGGCGCAGCTCGACGCGCGCGCCGGCGAGCAAGCTGCACGCGAATGTGTGCGAGGTGCTGAAGCGCGAGGGGTATATCCGCGCCTGGAAGGTGCTGGATGTGCGCCCGGGCGTGCGCGAGCTTGAGATCGAGCTCAAGTATTCCGAGGGCGAGCCGGTGATCAAGGAGATCACGCGCGTCTCCACCCCCGGGCGGCGCGTGTACTCCAAGATCAAGGAGCTGCCGCGCGTCTACAACGGCCTTGGCGTGTCGATCCTCTCCACCCCGCGCGGGGTGATGAGCGATGTCGAGGCGCGCGCCGCCAATGTCGGCGGCGAAGTGCTCTGCCGCGTGTTCTGAGGCGGGAGGAGAAGCGATGTCCCGCGTAGGGAAGTATCCGGTGCCGCTGCCCGCCGGCGTGACGGTCGCGATCGCGAACCGCGTGCTGACGGCGAAGGGCAAGCTCGGCGAGCTCACCCTGCCGCTCGCCGAGGAGATCGAGGCCGCGGTCGAGGCGGGCGGCGTGGTCGTGAGGCCGCGCGACGAGGGCAAGCGCGCGCGCGCGCTGTGGGGCACCACGCGCAGCGTGGTCGCCGGCATGGTGAAGGGCGTGAGCGAGGGCTTCGCGAAGACGCTCGAGATCAGCGGCACGGGGTTCCGCGCCGCGGTGCAGGGCAAGGATCTCGTGATGAAC
>NZ_JBHYDW010000176.1:0-7677 GCF_051860475.1 Elioraea sp.
CATGCGGCGGGTGAACTCGCCCATGATGTCGGCGAGATCGACGAACTGGTCGGCCTGGCGGCGCAGATCGTCGGCGATCAGCACCGGTTGCGTGCGGATGGTGCTGACCACCGTCACCCGCACGCCCCTGCGCTGCACTGCCTCGACCAAGCGGCGGAAGTCGCCGTCGCCGGAGAACAGCACGACGTGGTTCACGTGCGGCGCCATCTCGAGCATGTCGATCGCAAGCTCGATGTCCATGTTGCCCTTGACGCGGCGGCGGCCAGTCGAGTCGGTGAATTCCTTGGCGGGCTTCGTGACGACCGTGTAGCCGTTGTAACCCAGCCAGTCCACCAGCTGCTTCATCGGGGTTGTCTCTTCCGTTTCGATGACCGCAGTGTAGTAAAACATTCGGACGATGTATGCTTTGGTACGGAAGAACGCATGCAGCGACTTGTAGTCGACATCGAATCCCAGCGTGCGCGATGCCGCATAGAGGTTCGCTCCGTCGATGAACACTGCAACGCGCTCAGATCGTTCGAACATCTGTCCTTCGCTCCTCAACCGTGGGCCGGTACGAAATCCCCACTCGGTGACAGGCTAAACACGACCGATGCTGACGTGAATAGGGTATCGCGCATGTTTCAGAAGAATGACAGATGATCGTCGTCGGGCTCGGCGCCAACCTGCCTGGCCAAGGCGGCGCGCCGCCGCACGCCACTTTGGCCTGGGCGATCGGGCGGGTGAACGCGCTCCCGGGGCTGCGCTTCATTGCGGCGTCGCGGCTGTGGGACAGCGCGCCGGTGCCCCCGTCGGCCCAGCCCCGCTACGTCAATGGCGTCGCCGCTTATGCGGGCAGACTCGACCCGGCGGCGCTGCTGGCAGCGCTGAACGCGATCGAGGCCGAGGCAGGCCGGGTCCGCGGCGAGCGCGACGCCGCACGCGTGCTCGACCTGGACCTGCTCGACCTGAACGGCGTGGTCCGCGCCGACCCGCCCCCGGTCCTGCCCCATCCTCGGCTCGCCGCGCGAGGCTTCGTGCTGCGCCCGCTCGCCGAGGTCGCGCCCGGATGGCGCCATCCTGTCACCGGGCAGTCCATCGCCGCCCTGATCGCGGCCCTGCCACCCGACGAGGACTGCCGACCTCTCGCCTGAACAGGTCAGGGTTGCTTGCCTTCCTCGCTCTGGATCACTATTAACTCGGGTCCCGCCCCAGACTTCAGTGCCGGAGGGTCGAGCGCATGGCGCGCGTCACCGTTGAAGACTGCGTCCTCAAGGTTCCGAACCGCTTCGAGCTCGTGATGCTCGCTGCCCAACGCGCGCGCAACATCAGCCGCGGCGAGGCGCCGACCGTCGATCGCGACAACGACAAGAACCCCGTGGTGGCGCTGCGCGAGATCGCCGACGAGACGATCGCGCTCGAGGCCGTGCGCGGCGACTTGATCAAGAGCCTCCAGCGCCTGCCCGAGCCCGAGCCCGCCTCGGAGGAGGTCATGGACCTGCTGCCGACCGAGAGCAACATCTTCGCCGGCATGGACATCAGCCCCGACGAGCAGGCGACCGAGGAAGGCCCGGCCTCGGAGGACGACATCGAGGCCGCGATCGCCCGCGAGCTGGGCGGCGGCTGACTCCGGACGCTCGCGCGATGACACCGGCGCAGGCAGGGCACCCCCTCGGGTGTCCGCGTGCGCCACGATGGTGACGCGGCGGTGCCTGACGGCACAGCGCTCCTTGATCGCGAGCTGGTCGAACGCGTCCGCGCCTACGACCCCAAGGCCGACGCCGAGGCCATCACCCGCGCCTACGACTTCGCCGCCAAGGCGCATGTCGGCCAGATGCGCGACAACGGCGATCCCTACTTCACCCACCCGGTCGAGGTCGCGAACATCCTGACCGGCTACCGGGTGGACTCCAATTCGATCGTCACCGCGCTGCTGCACGACGTGGTCGAGGACACGCCGGTCACGCTCGCCGACGTCGAGAAGGGGTTCGGCCGCGACGTCGCCCGCTTGGTGGACGGCGTGACCAAGCTGACCCGGCTCGAGCTCCAGTCCGACCGCTCCAAGCAGGCCGAGAACTTCCGCAAGCTCGTCCTTGCGATGAGCGAGGACATCCGCGTCCTGCTCGTCAAGCTTGCGGACCGGCTGCACAACATGCGCACGCTCCGCTTCGTGCGCGACGAGCAGCGCCGCCGCCGGATCGCCGCCGAGACGCTCGAGATCTACGCCCCGCTTGCCGAGCGGATCGGCATGGACCAGGTGAAGACCGAGCTCGAAACCCTTGCCTTCCGTGAGCTCCAGCCCGACGCCTATGCCTCGATCCTCGCCCGCGTGGCGTTCCTGCGCGGCGAGGGCGCGGACACGATCGACCGCGTGACGGAGGAGCTGAGCCGGCTGCTCGCCGAGCACGAGATCGCCGCCGAGGTCACCGGGCGCGAGAAGAGCGCCTACTCGATCTGGCTGAAGATGCATCGGCGCAACGTCGCCTTCGAGCAGCTCTCCGACATCATGGCGTTCCGTGTGGTCGTCGAGAGTGTTGACGACTGCTACCGCGCGCTCGGCGTGGTGCACTCGGCGTTCCGCGTCGTGCCGGGCCGGTTCAAGGACTACATCTCCACGCCCAAGCCCAACGGCTATCGCAGCTTGCACACTGGCGTGATCCTGCCCGGCGCGCAGAAGATCGAGATCCAGATCCGCACGCGCGAGATGCACGAGATCGCCGAGTACGGTGTCGCTGCACACTGGTCGTATAAGGAGTCGGGGCCAAAGCCGACCGAGGCGCCGCGCCAGTACCGCTGGCTGCGCTCGCTGCTGGAGATCCTGGAGCAGGCGTCGGGGCCGGAGGAATTCCTCGAGCACACGAAGCTCGAGATGTTCCGCGACCAGGTCTTCTGCTTTACGCCGAAGGGCGATCTGATCACGCTGCCGCGCGGCGCGACGCCGGTGGATTTCGCCTACGCCGTGCACTCGGAGGTCGGCGACACCTGCGTGGGCGCCAAGATCAACGGCCGGATCATGCCGCTGCGCACCGAGCTCGCGAACGGCGACCAGGTCGAGATCGTCACCGCGCGCGGCCACACGCCCAATCCGGCCTGGGAGCGCTTCGTCGTCACCGGCAAGGCGCGCGCACGCATCCGCCGCTTCATCCACGCCCAGCAACGCGCGCAGAACATCGAGCTCGGCCGTTCGATGCTGGTGAAGGCGTTCCGCCAGGAGGGAGTGGAGGGCGGCGAGAAGGTGCTGGACGGCGTGCTCAAGACCTTCAAGCAGGCCAGCATCGAGGACCTCCAGGTGGCGGTCGGCTCGGGCGTGGTCGGGCCGCGCGAGGTGGTGTTCGCCGCCTATCCTGAGCTGCGCCCGACCGCGCGCGCACCCTCGATCCTGCCGATGCCACGCGGCAAGGCCAAGCCGTCCGCGCCCGCGAAGGATGGTACGCCCGCCGCGGTACCCATCAGCGGACTCGTCGCCGGCATGGCGGTGCATTTCGCCGGGTGCTGCCACCCGCTGCCAGGCGACCGCATCGTCGGCATCATCACCACCGGCAAGGGCGTCACCATCCACACCGCCGACTGCCAGACGCTGGAGAGCTTCGCCGCGACCCCGGAACGGTTCCTCGACGTCTCCTGGGATTTCGACCAGACCGCGCAGCAGAAGCATGTCGGCCGTATCACCGTGCTGACCGCCAACCAGCCCGGCGCGCTCTCGACGCTCACCACCATCATCGCCAAGCGCGATGGCAACATCGTCAACCTCAAGATCGTCAACCGTACGCCTGAGTTCTTCGAGATGCTGATCGACCTCGAGGTGCGCGACCTCGGCCATCTTGGCGACATCGTCGCAGCACTCCGCGCGAGCCCGCAGATCAGCACCGTCGAGCGCGCGCGCGCCTGAGCCGCCTCATCCGCAGGGAAAGGACACGATGCCGGCACCACTCCGCCTCGGCGTGAACGTCGATCACGTCGCGACCATCCGCAACGCGCGTGGCGGTGACCACCCCGACCCCGTGCGTGCCGCGCGCGTCGCGAAGGAGGCCGGCGCGGATGGCATCACCGCGCATCTGCGCGAGGACCGCCGCCACATCCGCGACGACGACATGCGCCGGCTCAAGGACGAGATCGCCCTGAAACTGAACTTCGAGATGGCCGCGACGCCCGAGATGGTCGGGATCGCCCGCGCGCTCCGCCCGCACGCCGCCTGCCTGGTGCCCGAGAAGCGCGAGGAGCGCACCACCGAGGGCGGGCTCGATGTGATCGGGAACAAAGGTGTGGTCGGTGAGGCGATCACGGCGCTGGCCGACGCGGGCATCCGCGTCAGCCTGTTCATCGAGGCCGACCCGCGCCAGCTCGACGCCGCGCGTGAGCTCGCAGCGCCGGTCGTTGAGCTGCACACCGGGACCTATTGCGAGCATGTGGGTGCCGCGCGCGAGCGCGAGTTGGCGCGGATCGTGGCCGCGGCGAAGCACGGTGCGGCGATCGGGCTCGAAGTGCATGCGGGGCACGGGCTCGCCTTCGACACTGTCGGGCCGATCGCTGCGATCCCCGAGGTCGCCGAGCTGAACATTGGCCACTTTCTTGTCGGCGAGGCCGTGTTCCTCGGCCTCGCCGCCGCAATCCGCGAGATGCGAAGGCGCATGGATAACGCGCGCGGCAGGTGACGCGGGGGCTCCGCCCCCTGCACCCCCGGCAGGGCTCCGCCCTGCACCCGCCAAGGGCCATTGGCCCTTGGATCCCGTGACCCGGGGGGACCACGCCTTGCGCTCAGGGTTGGCAGGCCGCACTCTCGCACTCGTCACGGCCATGATCCGAAACGGTGGCCGGCCACCACGGGATCAGGGAGGACCCAAATGCGACGCCGACACGTCCTCGGGCTTGCGCCCGCGTTTGTCACCGCGCTCGCCGCGCGCGCTACGGCCCAGCAGGACGGGACTTGGCCTTCGCGCCCGATCCGCATGCTCGTCCCCTTCGCTCCCGGCGGCACGACCGACCTGATGGGACGTCTCGTCGCGCAGCATCTCGCGCCGCGCCTCGGCCAGCCCGTTGCGGTAGAGAACCGGCCCGGAGGCGGAACCAACATCGCGGCCGACGCCGCCGCCAAGTCGCGCCCCGACGGCTACACCGTGCTGTTCGGTGCCGCCGCGATGAGCGTGAACCCGAGCCTGCTGCCGTCGATGCCCTACGATCTGTTCACCGACCTCGCCCCGGTCTCGCTGGTCAACCGCACGCCGCTGGTGATGATCGTGCATCCCGATGTGCCGGCCCGGACGGTTCAGGAGTTCGTCGCGTGGGCGAAGACCCAGCCGCAGGGGGTCTCCTATGGCTCGGGCGGGATCGGCACGATCCCGCATCTCGCGGCCGAGCTCCTCAAGGCCGAGGCCGGGATCAACCTCGTGCACGTTCCCTATCGCGGCCAGGCGCCGGCGATGCAGGACCTGCTCGCGGGGCGGATTGCCCTGATGATCGAGAGCGTGCCGCCGATCCTGCCGATGATCGCCGATGGGCGTGTGCGCCCGATCGCGGTCGCCGAGCTCCGCGCCCTCTCCGTGCTGCCGCAGCTGCCGACCATCGCCGAGGCCGGCTATCCCGGGTTCGAGGCCGCCGCCTGGAACGCGATCTGGGTGCCTGCCGGGACGCCGCCGTCGATCATCGCACGGCTGAGCCGCGAGGTCGCCGAAATCGTGCGGACGCCTGCGGTGACCGAGCGGTTCCAGCACCTCGGCGCCTTCCCGGTCGGCAGCACGCCCGAGGAGATGGATCGGTTCCTCCGCGCTGAGGTCGCGCGTTGGGCCGAGGTGGTGAAGCGCTCCGGCGCGCGGGCCGACTGAGCCGGCTCAGCCGATCCGCACCAGCCGTTCCGGCGTCATCTCCGCGAGCGATGTGATCCCGAGCAGCGCCATGTCGCGATCGATCTCGGAGGCGAGCAGGCCGATCGCGTGTGCGACCCCCTCGGCGCCGCCGATCGCTGCGGCGTAGAGGAACGGCCGTCCGATGAACACGGTGCGCGCGCCGAGCGCGATGGCCTTCAGCACGTCTGAGCCGCGCCGTACCCCGCCGTCCAGCATCACCGGGACGTCGCCGACCGCCTCGACCACCGCAGGCAGCATGCGCAGCGCCGAGACCGCGTGGTCGAGCTGCCGCCCGCCATGGTTCGAGACGATGATCCCGTCCGCACCGTGCTCGCGCGCGAGCCGCGCGTCGCCGGGATCGAGGATGCCCTTGATCACCAGCCTGCCGGGCCAGCGCTCGCGGATCATATCGATATGACTCCAGTCGAAGTGATCCTTGTTGGAGAAGTCCCGCAGCACCTGCCGCGCGAGGATCGGCGCGCCCCGATGCGCGAAGGAATTCTCGAAATGCGGCATCCCATGCCGGAGCAGCGTGCGCGCCGCGGTGCCGAGTAGCCAGCGCGGCCGGATCGCCCCGTCCCAGGCCAGCCGCAGGCTCGGCCGCAGCGGGGTCGAGAAGCCGTTGCGGATGTTGTTCTCGCGGTTCGCCGCGACCGGCACGTCCACGGTCACGACCAGCGTGCCGAACCCGGCCGCGGCCGCCCGCTCGATCAGGCCGCGGATGCGCTCGGGATCGCCCGGCAGATAGGCCTGGAACCAGCTGTCTGGCGAGGCGGCGGCGATCTCTTCGAGCCGAATCACCGAGGAGCCGCTCATGATGTTGACGATTCCGGCCTCCGCCGCCGCCTGCGCGAGCACCATGTCGCCGCGATAGGCGATCACGCCCGAGAGCCCCATCGGCGCGATGCCGAAGGGCGCGGCCCAGCGCTTTCCGAACAGTTCGGTCTCGGTCGTGCGCTCGGATACGTTGCGCAGCACGCGCGGCACGAAGCCCCATTCTGCGAAGGCGTCGCGGTTGTCGGCGCGCGCGGCGTCGTCCTCCGCCCCGCCGGCCACGTAGCCGAACAGCGGCCGCGGCAGGTGCCGGCGCGCCGCCGGTTCGAGGTCGAGGAGCGACAGGATCGAGCGCAGCCGGCGGGGGATGCGGGGAGTGCCACCCTCGGCATAGTTGACGCCGCCGCGAAGCTTGCGACGCGGCGGGGCCGCCGAGGCCGCGGTGTCGGGGTCGAGGCTGCGCGTGCTGATCGGAGGGCCCTCCCGTCTGTCCGGCCAGACCCTGCCGTCGCCTCGGCCCGCTGTCGAGCCTCAACTGGCTGAGGCAGCCTTGCGCCTCGTGCCGGCCATGGTCGACCCTGCTCCTGCCCGGTCTGCGTGCGAGGGAGAGATCATGCCGAAGCGCATCGTCACGTCGAACCGCATCCGGCCCTTCACGGTGCCGATCGCCCAGGCCACCCTCGCCGGCGGGTTCATGTTCGTCTGCTGCACCGGTGCCCGGCCTGACGGCAGCTATGCGCTCGGCGATGCGCGCGCGCAGACGCAACAGGCGATCGACAACATCCGCGCGCTGATCGAGGAGGCGGGTGGCACCTTGCGCGACGTGGTGAAGTGCACGGTCTATGTCACGGACCGCGCCTATTTGGCGCCGATGAACGAAGTCTACTTCGCCGCCTTCGCCGAGGACCCGCCGCATCGCGTCTCGTGCATCGTGCAGGGGCTGGGCTCGCCCGACTGCATCGTCGAGGTCGATGCGACCGCGTATCTGGGGGAGGGGGCGTAGGGAACGACCCTCACCCTGACCCTTGCGTGTATGGGGGGATTGAGCGGGGATAGGTCTGCTCGTCTGCGTCTGGCGGCGGTC
>NZ_JBHYDW010000177.1:0-7671 GCF_051860475.1 Elioraea sp.
GGGGCCTGCGCGATCTGCACGGCATCACGTTTGTGGCGAAGATCCGCGTCGAGCCGAGCACCAACCCTGACTATGGCGACACCAACCGGCTGGATCGGGTGGTGCTGCCGGGCGAGCCGGAGTACGCGCGCATCGTGGCGGGCGAGACCGTGCCGCCGCAGCCGTCGCACCGCCCGGCGAAGAAGGCCGCCGCGCCGCAGGCGCCGGCGCCGTCCTGGGGCCCGCCGCAGCCGCGACCCGCGGCCACCACGCCCGCCTGGGCGCCCCCTGCGGCATCCGCTCCGCCCCCGGCGGCACCGCCTCCTCCGGCGACGAAGCCGAGCGGTGGTCCCGCGTGGCTGAACGGCTGATGCCGCAATGGCCCGTGCTCGGCCGGCGCGATCGGGACCCCACCGCGCTGCGGTGGGCGACCGGCGCCCGGCACGCCCGCTCTCGCACGCGGAATGGTCGGCGCGGCGTCTCTGCGCGCTGTGCGGCCGCGAGGCGCGCGGCTTCGGCTACATCCACAAGCTGCACATCGGCGATGCGCCGCTCTACCGCTTCTGCTCAATGGCGTGTTGCGAGGCGGGTGGCGCGCTCGCCGAGCGGGGTGGCGGCGTGATCGACAAGACCGCCATGGAAACGCAGGCGATCAAGGACGCGCGCCGCCCCTTCGCCGAGGTGCTGCAGGAGCTCGACCTGCTCGCCCCCTTCGCCGAGCGCTCGGCCGCCGAGATCGATCGCATCATCGAGGCCTGCGTCGATGGCTTCCAGGCATCGATGCAGCGCCAGGCCGAGAAGCGTCCCACGCTCGATGACGATATTCCGTTCTAGGGACGCAATGCTGCTCGATCTCAATCACGGCTCGGGCCGCGTCTACGGTGCGCCGATCATCGATCCCGGCAGCGACGTCACCGCGCGCGTGAACGCGCTTGTCGACGCTGCCCTGGTCGAGCGCAACCGCCGCCAGCGCCCGCGCGACTATCTCGGCGGCAGCCGCATCGGCGAGCCCTGCACCCGGCGGCTCGCCTACGAGGTCGCGCACACGCCGAAGGATGAGGGCCAGGAGTTCGGTGGTCCGATCCTGCGCATCTTCGACGCCGGCCACCAGTTCGAGGCGCTCACCATCCGCTGGCTCCGCAGTGCCGGCTTCGACCTGCGCGATCGCGGCCCGGACGGCGAGCAGTTCGGCTTCTCGGCCGCCGCTGGCCGGCTGCGCGGCCACGCCGACGGCGTAGTCGTCGGCGGTCCCGAGATCGGCATAAGCTGGCCGGCCCTCTTTGAGCACAAGGCGCTGGGCGCACGCTCCTGGAACGACCTGGTGAAGCACGGGCTGCGCGCCTCGAAACCGGTCTACTTCGCCCAGGTGCAGCTCTACATGGCCTATCTGGACCTCGAGGTCGCGCTGGTCACGGCGCTCAACCGCGACACGCTCGCGCTGCACCACGAGGTCGTGCCGTTCGAGCCGCAGGAGGCGCAGCGCCTCTCCGATCGCGCCGTCGACATCCTGCTCACGGTCGATGCCGGCGAACTGCCGCCTCGCATCGCTGCCCATCGCGACTTCCACCTCTGCCGACTCTGCCCCTACGCGCAACGATGCTGGGAGACCTCCGCATGACGCCCGCTACTCCAATCGCTCGCGTGCCCATGGCCTATGAACTGAAGCGGCGACTGGCACGCAGGTCGCCAGGGCTCTGGAATGCGCCGGACGTCTCTGCGGTGCTGACGGCGCCCGTGTACGTGTTCCCCAACCAGGAGCGCCTCGACAGCGACGAGGTCGCGCGTCTCGCACAGGCGATCCTGCCTGGCCGCCTGCAGCTGCCGCATCCCGCGGTCATGTTCGAGATCGTGCGGAGTGGCGTCGTGGGCGGCTGCATGGTCGCCCTGGCGGTCGCGGCATCCGACGACGTGAAGGGCTACCTGTTCCAGCGCGACGCCGAGCGCGGCGCATGGACCGAAGTCCTGGCATTTGCCCGCTTCCGACAGGACGGTGTGGCCGAGGTGGAGACCAACCCGAGGGTGCTCTGGCCGCACGACATGGGCGTCCATTCGGAGGTGTTGGCATACGCGGTCTGGCGCGCGCTCGGCCTGTTGGCCGCCGGGTGCACCTTCGAGACCCAGACCCTCTCGCCGCTTCGGCGCGCGACGTTGGCCCGGATCGGTGTGCGCGGCTGGAAATACCGGATCGCCGACATCGATCCGGGCCGGATC
Source organism: Elioraea sp. (assembly GCF_051860475.1). Classification (NCBI taxonomy): domain Bacteria; kingdom Pseudomonadati; phylum Pseudomonadota; class Alphaproteobacteria; order Acetobacterales; family Elioraeaceae; genus Elioraea; species Elioraea sp. The sequence continues at coordinate 2,191 of NZ_JBHYDW010000177.1, forward strand.
GCGGACGCCGCTGCGAGGCTCGGCGGCACGCATGCCTCGCCACGCTGGCATATCCGACGCGGCCACTGGCGCAGCCTCGGCGACGGGCGGCGTGTGTTCGTGCGCGAGTGCGAGGTGGGCGATCCCTCCCGCGGCGGGATCGTGAAGGACTACCGGCTCGAGATGGAGACCGCCGGATGACCGACCTGACCCCGTCCGACGCGCAGCATCGCGCAATCGCCGCCATCAAGGAGTGGTTCGAGCACCGCACCAACGAGCAGCAGGTGTTCCGGCTGTTCGGCTACGCGGGCACGGGCAAGTCGACCGTGCTGCGCTTCGCCCTGGACGAGCTCGGCCTCGAACCGCATCGCGGCGGCCAGGACGGCGACACCTGCGTGCCCGGCGTCGTCACCGCCACCTTCACCGGCAAGGCCGCGCTGGTGCTGCGCCGCAAGGGCACGCCCGCACGCACCATCCACAGCCTGATCTACAGCGTGATCGAGGCGACCGAGGAGGAGGTCGAGGACGCGGAGAAGAAGATCGAGCAGGCGATCGCCGAGGCTCGCCGCCTCGCCGGCTTCGAACGCACCACGGCGGAGGCCGCCATCGCGGCCATGCGTCAGGGTGTGGCGGAGATGAAGCGGCCGCGCTTCGCGCTCAACCCGAAGAGCGATGCGGCGCACGCCAGGCTGATCGTGCTCGACGAGGTCTCCATGGTCGGCGAGGAGATGGCGCGCGACCTGATGAGCTTCGGCAAGCCGATCCTGGTGCTCGGCGATCCGGGGCAGCTGCCGCCGATCCAGGGCGAAGGCGCGTTCACCCGCGACGCGCCGGACGTGATGCTCACCGAGATCCATCGCCAGGCGGCGGAGAGCGCGATCATCCGCCTCGCCACCATGGCACGCGAGGGCGAGCCGATCCCGTTCGGCCGGCACGACGATCACGTCTGGAAGATGCGCAAAACGGACGTCACCCCGCAGCAGGCGCTGCGCGGCGGGCAGGTCATCTGCGGCAGGAACGCGACTCGGCTGCAGCTCAACAACGCGATGCGCGACGCGGCCGGCTACGGCCCAGGATGGCTGCCCACCGGCCCGGGCGAGAAGGTCGTCTGCCTGAAGAACCAGAACGATCTCGGCCTGATCAACGGCATGTTCGTCACGCTCGACGATGTGGTCGACGAGGGCAGCCTGTTCTTCTCCGCCGTGGTGACCGACGAGGACGGCAATCGCATCGGCCCGCCGCAGCCCGACGGCACACGCGGACGGTTGCGCATCTACAAGGGCCACTTCGAGGACCACGTCGCCCTCGACACCCAGCGCCACGACCGCGACTGGAAGGCGAAGCGGATGCTGACCGAGGCGACCTTCGGCTGGGCGATCACCTGCCACAAGGCTCAGGGAAGCCAATGGGAGAACGTGGTGGTGTGGGATGACGGGCTCGGCCGCACGGAGCTCGACCGGAAGCGCTGGCTCTACACCGCGATCACCCGCGCCGAGCAGGGGCTGGTGATCCTGAGTTGAGGACGCACACCATGGCGACACTGGACGAGCGAAGGCGCGCGCGAAAGTACGGCGTCACTGTGCGCCAGCTCCGCGAGGTCGAGGACGCGCTGCGCGCAATGCCGATGGAGGTGTTCCTCGATCGCCTCTTCGGACCGGGCAAGGCGGTCTACGACCCGAGCACGGATCTCTGGATCGTGCCGGATGCGAAGCACACCGGCCCCGGCTTCATCGCCGTGCGGCCGGACAAGAGCTTCTTCACCGGCGTTATCCCGGAGGCGAAGTTGCAGTGATCGACCTCAACGTCGTCGAGCTTGGCCCTGTCCGCTACGACCTCGAGGAGATCGTCCGGCGGCTGCGCGCAACCGCACACGCCTGGGTGCCGGAGCTGTTTCCGCACGGACGGCGGCAGGGCGATGAATGGCGCCTCGCCAACATTCAAGGCGCGCCGCCGCGCCGTTCCGGCTCCTGCGTCATCATGCTGCGCGGCGAACACGCCGGTGACTGGCACGACTTCGACGGCGGCGATGGTGGCGGGCCGCTGTCCACACTGGCGCACGGCACCGGCCTGTCCGATCGGGCGCTGTTCGCGCATGCCGCGGGGATGACCGGCTGGACCGGCGAAGCGCCGGCACGGCAGGAGCCAGCTCAGCCTCCGCGCGCAGAGCGCGATCCGCAGCGCGAGATCGAGCACATCCTCTCGGGCGCCGTGCCGGTCGTGGGCACCGCCGCCGAGGCGTACCTCCGCGGTCGTGGCCTCTCGGCGCCGTCCGAGTCCGATTTGCTGTTCCATCCGGATCTGACGCATTGGGAAACGCGTCGTGGCTTCGAGGCCATGCTCGGCGTGGTGCGCGATCGTGCGGGCAGCATCGTCGCGCTGCACCGGACCTATCTCGAGGTCGATGCCGCGGATCCCACGTGCGTCGCCAAGGCGAGCGTTTCCAAGCCGCGCATGTTGCTCGGCAGGCCCGCCGGCGGCGCAGTGCGTCTCGCTCCGCTCACCTCGGCCGGCGTGCTCGGCATCTGCGAGGGGATCGAGACCGGGCTCGCGGTGATGGCGGCGTGCGAGGGTCTGCCGGTCTGGGCCGCGCTCTCCACCGCCGGCATCGAGCAGGTCCAGCTTCCGCCCGAGACGCACCGCGTCGTCATCCTCGCCGACAACGACGTCTCGGGTGCCGGGTTGCGCGCCGCCGAAGCCGCGGCCGCGAAGCTGCGCCTGGAAGGGCGCGAGGTCGCGATCGCCCTGCCGCCCGATCAGGGCGACGACTTCAACGACATGCTCCGGCGTCATGGTCCGGACGCGATCGCCGCGCTGCTGGATGCCGCGATGCGCCGCGGCAGCGGCGCGCCGAGGCAACCGCCGCAGCCGCCGGCGAGCGGCCGGCATGTGCCCATGGGCTTCGTCGAGCCGAACGGGCAGCTCCCGACGATGCGCGCCGATGACGGCGACCTGAAGCGCGCGACGCGGATGGCCTGGGATCTGCTCTACACCTCGAACGTATCGCCCTGGCTCTTCCTCGTCGGTGGCCATCCGAACTGGGTCGTCCCTGACGACGATGGCCGGCCGGTACCGGTCGCCGTGCGTGATGAGCGTCTGCGGTACATGCTGGCGCGCATCGCGCGGTGGTGCCGCATCAATCCGAAGGGCGAGGCGATTCCGGTGCCGCCGCCAGCCGACGTGGTGAAGAACCTACTCGCCACGCCCAACCCGGCACTGCCGGTGCTGAGCGGGATCGTCACCGCACCGGCGTTCGGCCGCAGCGGCACGCTGCTCACTTCGGCCGGGTACCATCCCGATGCACGCCTGCTCTACCACCCGATGCCCGGCTTCGTATTGGGATCGGTGGCCGAGCGCCCGACGGCCGAAGCGATCGCCGCGGCCCGGTCGCTGCTGCTGGACGACCTGCTCGGCGACTTCCCGTTCGTCGCCGCGGCAGAGCGAGCCCATGCCCTGGCGCTTCTGCTGCTCGGCTTCGTCCGCGCGATGATCGACGGGCCCACCCCACTGCACCTGATCGAGAAGCCGACGCCGGGAACCGGCGCGACGCTGATGGTCGATGCCATCGCCACCGTGCTGACCGGCGCAGGTGCACCGGTGATGACCGAGGGGCGCGACGAGGATGAATGGCGCAAGCGGCTGACCGCCAAGCTGCGTCAGCTGCCACCGCTCCTGCTGATCGACAACCTGCGCCAGGAACTCGACAGCTCCGCCCTCGCGGCAGCGCTGACGGCACCGATCTGGGAGGATCGCGTTCTCGGCGGCTCGAACATGGTGCGCCTGCCGATCCGGTGCGTCTGGGTAGCGACCGGCAACAACCCGAGCTTCTCGAACGAGATCGCGCGCAGGCTGGTGCGGATCCGACTCGACGCGCGGGTCGAGCAGCCCTGGCGCCGCGATGGCTTTCGCCATCCGAGCCTGATCGGCTGGGTGCAGGCCAACCGCGGCGCGCTGGTCGCGGCCTGCCTCACGCTCTGCCAGGCCTGGATCGCCGCCGGCCGTCCCCGTGGCGCGTGCTCGATCGGCTCCTTCGAGGCCTGGTCACAGGTGATCGGCGGCATTCTCGAGGTCGCCCGCGTCGACGGATTCCTCGCCAACCTCGACGAGGTCATGCGGGCATCTGACAAGGAAGGTGGCGCCTGGAGCGGTTTCGTACAGACCTGGTGGGATCGGTTCGGCAGCGCGGACGTCAGCGTGAGCGATCTTGTCGGCTTCGCGCAGGCCGCCGAGCCCGCCCTGCCGATCAGCGCGAAGGCGGACCACGGCATGAGGGTCGCGCTTGGGATGGCGCTGCGGAAGCTGCGTGATCGCGCCTTCCGTGTCGGTGAGCGCCTCGTTCACCTGCGCAGCGCGGGCATGGTGCACAACTCACAGCGCTGGCGCCTCGAACCATCCGCTGATCCGCGCGAGGGGGGACTTGGTGCCTCCCGGGGGGACTTCGCGGAGAAGTCCCCCACCGCGGAAGCCCAGGGAAATCCTCGTGTTGGGGGGACTTGGGGGACCTGGGGGACTTTTTCTGACCCTTATGCGTGTGCGCGCGCGTGCGCGCGTGAGATAGGCACGGAAAAAGATCCCCAAGTCCCCCAAGTCCCCCAAACCTCAGGAAATGCCTGGGTTTGCGGCGGGGGGACTTCTGGGGGACTTCGCTCAGGACCCCCCAAAGACCCCCAGCAGCCCCACTGGCTCGACGGAGTGCCGTGATGCGGCACCCGCCGAGCACAGGGCCACCAGACGGTCCGACCCTCACCCCGCAGCCGGGCAGCGACGGCGAGCTCCGCCAAGAACCGCGCCGTCGCCGCCCTCACCACCATGACCCCCTCTCGGAGACCATCATGGCTCTTGCGACTCTGACTCCGCCCGCGCCGCTGGCAAGCGGCGGCATCGTCGCCCCGCTCCCGGTCGCCCTCGCGCATCGCGCCGTGCTCGCCCTCGATCTCGGCACGACCACCGGCTGGGCGATTCGCTTTCAGGATGGCGCCGTCACCTCCGGCACCATGACCTTCAAGCCGAGCCGGTTCGAAGGCGGCGGCATGCGCTACCTGCGCTTCCGGCACTGGCTCGCGGACGTCACGCGGCTCGCCGGTGGGCTCGAGCGCATCGTGTTCGAGGAGGTGCGACGTCACGCCGGCACGGACGCAGCGCACATCTACGGCGGCTTCCTCGCTCACCTCGCTGCCTGGTGTGAAGAGCGCCGCATCGCCTACGAGGGCGTCCCCGTCGGCACGATCAAGCGCTTCGCCACCGGCCGCGGCAACGCCGACAAGGCGGCGATGATCGCAGCGATCCGCGCCCGCGGCTTCGACCCTGCCGACGACAACGAGGCCGACGCGATCGCGCTGCTGCTCTGGGCCACCGAGGGTCAGGGAGGGCACGCCTGATGCTCCCCGGTGCTCCGATGCCGCCGCGGTCGTGCCTGCATCGTGCTCCCAGCCCGACCACCTCGGCGGAGCTCGATGCGCTACGCCGGCGGGTCTGGCGCGAGCAGGGTGTGGTCTCGCTCGCGAT
>NZ_JBHYDW010000178.1:0-7668 GCF_051860475.1 Elioraea sp.
AAGGCCCCCCGCGCCCCCCGGGAGGGCGCCCCTCCCGTTGGTCGGGGCGCGGGCGCGACCCACGGGAGCGCCCCCAGGTGCAGGGGGCGCGGGGGACCAGCGTGGTCCCCCGCCTTGTTCCTTTCGCTTGCGCTCCTCTGCTTTCCCGCGCACGCGGTCCTAGATCCGCGCGAGATGCTCCCCGACCCCGCACAGGAGGAGCGCGCCCGCGACATCGGCCGCGGCCTGCGCTGCCTCGTCTGCCAGAACCAGTCGATCGACGACTCCAACGCCGATCTCGCGCGCGACCTCCGCCGCATCGTCCGCGAGCGTGTCGCCGCCGGCGACAGCGACGCGGATGTTGTCGCCTTCGTCACCGACCGCTACGGCGACTATGTGCTGCTGCGCCCACCGGTGAACGCCGTCACCATCGGCCTCTGGGCCGCGCCCGCCCTGATTCTGCTCGCCGGCGGCGCCGGTGCGCTCGCCTACCTCCGCCGCCGCCGCCGCGCCACCCCGCCCGAGGCCGACCCGCTCAGCGCCGAGGAACGCGCGCGGCTCAAGCACCTCACCGCCGAATGATCGACTGGATCGTCCTCGGCGCCGCCACCTTCGTTGCCGTGCTCGCGATCCTGTGGCCGGCGATCCGCGGCGTCCGACCGCCACCGCCGCGTGAGGCGCACGACGCCGCCCTCTACCGTGCCCAGCTCGCCGAGCTTGACCGCGACCGCGCCGAAGGCCGGCTCTCGGACCGCGAGCACCGCGATGCCGTGCTCGAGGTGCAGCGCCGCCTGCTCGCCGCCGTGCCGGCCCCACCCGAAACCCCCGCCAAGGCCGAAACCCCCGCCGCCGCGCGCTGGCTGATCGGCGGCATCGCCGCCGCCCTGCCGGCCCTTGCCCTCGCACTCTACCTGCCACGCGGCATGCCCGGCATGCCTGCCTTCCCCTTCGCCGAGGTACAGGCGGTGCGCCAGGCCGAACGCGCCGAGACCGACGCACTGCTCGCCCAGGTGCGCGAACGAATCGCCACCCTGCCGCCCGAGAGCGAGGACGCGCGTCGCGGCTGGACTCTGATCGCCAACGTGGAGCGACGGCGCGGCAACGTTGCGGGTGCGGTGGAGGCGGGGCGGCGCGCGCTCGCGATCCGCTTCGAGCCTGGCCTCGCAATCGACCTCGCCGAGACGCTGGCGATTGCCACCGACGGCCAGGTGACTCCTGAGGCACGACGACTGCTCGAACGCGCGCGCGCGGCCGCGCCGGACGATGTCCGCGCGCGCTACTACCTGGCGCTGGCCGACCTCCAGGCCGGCGACACGGACGCCGCGATCGCGGGCTTCCGCGCGGTCGAGCGGCTCTCGCCGCCCGATGCGTCATGGCGGCCGATGCTGGCCGAGCGCATCGCCGAGGCCGAGACGCGCGCGCGTGCCCAGGTCGCGCCGGGTCCAACGCGCGAGCAGATCGAGGCGATGGCCGATCTGCCGCCCGAGCAGCGCACGGCGATGATCGAGGGCATGGTGACGCGCCTCGCCGAGCGGCTGCGCGAGACGCCGAACGACGCGGAAGGCTGGCTCCGGCTCGCGCGCGCCTACCGGGTCATGGGGCGCACGACCGACGCACGCGCCGCGCTGGACCGCGCGTCCGAACTGCTGCCGGACGATCCGCGCGTGGTGGCGGAGAAGATGGCGCTCGGCGCCGGCGGCTGAGTCAGACGCGCCGGCGCGCCAGCCCGAGCCCCGCAAGCCCGAACAGCAGCAGCGCCAGCGCCGCCGGCTCGGGTACCGCGTTCGGGTCGGCCTGCGCGAGGATCACCCGCCAGATCGCGCCTTCGCTCTGGTCCACGATGCCGTGGAAGCTGATGAAGTAGCCGTCGGCCAAGCCGAGGAACTGTACGGAATCGAAGTCGCGGAAGATCCCCGTGCCGGTGACGATCAGGTCGAACACCCAATCGCCGACGCCCGGCGGCGCGCCGAGCCCGGCGAAATCCACGGTCACCAGACCGGCGAGCGTGGCCGTCTCGGCGTCGATCGCGCCGTAGCCACCGAGGCCGCGGGTGAGCCCGTCGATGCCGAAGATGGTCGTCAATCCCGGTGCCGCACCCGCGTCCATGAGCAGATCGCCGCCGACCGTCAGCAGGCTCGAGCGCACTTCCAGCATCGCTTCGCCGAACAGCGTGCCGAAATTGGCGCTGGAGCCCAGGCGGAGATTGCCGCCGACGGTCGCGGTGCTGTTGACCAGAGACAGTTCGCCGCGGCTGTCCGGCCCGAAGTCGCCGATCCCCACCGAGCCGCCGACCGACAGCGTGCTGTCGGTCAGCGCCATCCGGCCAAGCTGCGGCCCGGTGCCGAAGGCGTTCGCCGTGATCGAGAGGAAATTGTCTACGGTGATCGTGCTGCCGGTCGCGCTGACCAGCCCGTTCGCGCCGCCGCTGCCGACAAACATCGAGCCGGTGCCAGGGAACGCCGCATCCGCCCGGACCGCAAGCGTGCTGTCCTGGAGATGGACGGCCCCCGTGCCGCCGTCGGACCCGACGCTCAGGGCGATGACGTCGATCGCGCTTTTGTCCGATGCACGGACGGTTCCCTGTCCCACCCGCCCCAGGTCCAGGACGCCGCCGGTGAAGCTGGATCGTGTCAGCTCGAGCTCGCCGCTGGCGGTGCTCGGCACCCCAGCGCTGGGAAACACGACGCTCCCGATCGGGGTGAAGGACGCTGGCCCGGTGACGACCGCACCGTCGGTGACCGACAGGCGCCCGACCGCATGGGCCGCCCCGTTCGTCACCGTGGCCCCGGTACCCTGGACGCTGCCGATCCGCAGGGCGTCGCTCGTCAGCGTGCCGTTGCTGAGGTCCAGGCTGCCATCGGCACTGCCGGTCACGAGCACCCGCCCGATATCGACCAGGCCATAGCCGGTGATGTTCCCGCCGACGGTGGCGCTACCCGTCACAGTCGGGCCGGGGCCGACGGCGGCATTGTTGACGACCAATCCCTGGGCGATGCCGATGTTCAGGGTGCCGCCGGGGTCGGTCGCATTCACGATTCCGCCGGCGCCGATCGTCGCCGTGCCGGTGGCGGTAACAATGTCACCGTCGCTGCCACCGCTGCCGATCGTGACGAAGCGGAAGCCGCTGATCCCCTGCGCCGCGATCGATCCGGAGGCACTGCTGGCGCCGTCGTCGACGATACTGCCCCCCGCGGTGCCGACCTGCAGCGACCGCCCGGTGCCCTCGGCGCTCAGCATCCCACCGAGCGTCAGCGTGCCCTGCGCGACGGTACCGCCCACCCCCGACGCCACGCCAATGAACGCACTGCCGGCAACGTCAAGTGTGCCGCTGCCGAGGGTCAGGGTGCCGATGCCGGTTCCCCCATCGTTCGCGACGCCCAGGGACAGGAAGATGAGGGCCTGGGCCGAGGTGTCCACCGCAGCGGCCGTCACGGTGCCCGTGCCGGTCGCACCGAATCCGACGCCGATCTCCCAGGCTGGCGAGGCCGCGGGCTGCGTCCGGATCGTGCCGGTCGGCACCGTGACCGTGCCGGTCGCGACCGAGCCGCCGTTCAGTGCCCGGCCGACCTGGAACTGCGCCGTAAGGTTCAGGTCGCCCTGGACGGTCACGCTGCCGGCCGCGACCGACGGCGCCGGCGAGCCGAAGGCGGGGGTGAACGCCTGGCCGACCGCGCTGAGGCCGGTCAGGTTGCCGCCGACCGTCAGGCTGCCGCTCGCACTGCTGCCGTCGCCATTGATCAGCGAGCCAACCGCGCCGAAGCCGAACGACGCCGTCAGGTCGCCGCCGACCTGGCCCGTTCCACTGACGATGGCACCCGTCGTGTTGGCGCTGCCGAAGCCGAAGCTCTGGACGGTGATGGTCGACAGGGCGGCCGCCTGGGCTGTGCCGCCGTTGTTCACCAGGGCGACGTCGTTCCCGTCCGGCACCTCCGCCGGCAACCAGTTGGCTGCCGTGAACCAGTCGCCAGTGCCGGCATTCCACGAGATCGTCGCTGCCCCCGCAGGGGTCGCGATCACGGCCACTCCGGCCAGCAAGGCAAGCCGCCACATCGTGCCTGCCCGCGGTCGCCACTTGCGCATCCCAACCCCCGGTTGCGTCCTTATTTCCCCGGGGGAAAGGATGGGGTTAGAAAACTTTCCGGGTCAAGCAACTTTGTCCGTCGCGACCAGCTTCAGTGCCGGGGTATGCGGGGCCGCCCGCTACGCCTCCGGCGCCGCCGGGGCGCGCCCCTCGGAATCCAGCGCGTCGCGCAGCCGTCGCTCGTAGTGGCGGTAGTACTTATCGGTGACGAGATCGGTCTTCACGACCACGCACACGTCCGTGGTGTTGAACTGGTCGTCGGTGACCGCGCCGTCACCCACGAACCCGCCGAGCCTGAGATAGCCCTTGATCAGCGGCGGCAGCTCGTTCAGCGCCGCCTTCAGGTCGATCGCCTCGGGCGGCATCCGGCGCATCTCGACATAGCGGTCCGACAGCGCGCGCGGGCGCAGCGCCGGCGGGGCCAGGTGGTTGTGCCAGAGATAGGTCAGCTGGGGGGCGAGCACGTCAGGGTCCGTGCCGTGCAGGCTCGCGCAGCCGAACATCAGGTCGATCCGGTGCTTGAACACATAGGCCGCGATGCCGCGCCAGAGCAGCTGCAGGGTCGGGCGGGTGCGATAGGCGGCATCGACACAGGACCGGCCAAGCTCCAGGATCTCGCCCGGGAACGCCTCGATCCGGGCGATGTCGTACTCGCTCGCGGAGTAGAACGCACCGAGCTTCGCCGCGCCCGGGCGGCGGATCAGCCGGTAGGTGCCGACGACGCTGTCGGCACCAGGGCCGCGGTCATGGTCGATCACCAGCAGATGGTCGGCGACGGTGTCGAACGCGTCGAAGTCACGGCGGCGGGAGGCGACCTCCTCGGTCGGGTGCGCGCCCATCTCATCGTAGAACACCCGATAGCGCAGCGCCTGCGCGGCATCGAGCTCCCACGGCCGTTCGGCGATGCGCACGCCGAGATTGTTGGCGCGCAGCTCGCCGAACCCGGGGCCGTCAACGGCGGCAACTGACTGCATCGGCGGCTTCACGTCCTTCGTCATGCGGGTCCGGTTCGTTTCGGGTCCATGTGTCGCGCACGCGGCCGTGGTGCGGGGCGTCCCTCAGGGTCGGCCGGACGGCGCGCCGACGAGCTGTGCCGCGCGGGCGTGTCGACCACCGCCGTGACGCGCCGGCCGAACAGCTGCAGCCGGCTGGACGCGAGCGCGAAGCCGAGCCGCTCGGCGATCTCGCGCGCCATGCGCTCGAAGCCCTCGTCGGCGAACTCGATCACCTTTCCGGTGTCCACGTCGATCAGATGGTGGTGATGGCCGCGATCGGTCGGGTCGTAGCGGGCGCGGCCCTCGCCGAAATCACGTCGTTCGAGGATGCCCTTCTCCTCGAGCAGCCGCACAGTCCGGTAGACGGTGGCGATCGAGACCTTCGGATCGATCGCGCTGGCGCGGCGGTACAACTCCTCGACATCCGGGTGGTCGGTGGCTTCGGAGAGCACACGCGCGATGACCCGGCGCTGGCCCGTCATCTTCAGGCCCAGCTCGACGCACATGCGTTCGATCCGGCTCTCCATCCGCCCTCCTCACCCGCGCGGCGGCGACACGGTGGCAGCCCGCCGGGAATGCGTGCGCCCCCGGGCCGCTCACCGCCCCGGGGGCCGCGCCGGCCCCGGTATAGCAGATGACGACGCGCCGGTCCCGGTGGACCGGCGCCGGCGGATCAGCCGCGCCGTCCCGCGCGCGGCTTGGTGCCGAGGCCGATCTTCTTCGCGAGCGTCGAGCGGTGCTTGGCGTAGTTCGGCGCCACCATCGGGTATTCGGGCCCGAGGCCCCAGCGCTCGCGGTACTGCTCAGGCGTCATGTTGTAGGAGGTCTTGAGGTGGCGCTTCAGCATCTTCAGCTTCTTGCCGTCCTCGAGGCAGATGATGTAGTCCGGGTGCACCGACTTCTTCACCGGCACGGCCGGCTGCGGCTTCTCGGCCGGAGCAGCGCCCTTGCCGACGGCCGAAAGCGTGCGGAACACCTCCTGGATCAGGCCGGGCAGTTCCGAGAGAGGCACGCTGTTGTTGCTGACATGGGCCGAGACGATTTCGGCGGTCAGTTCGAGGATATTCGAGTCGGACTGCTGATCCTGCATCGCCATTGCCTTCACCTTCCTGGACGAGTCGCGGCGGTGTATAGAGAATTACGTTGTGAGCTGCAACAACCACTTGCGAGGTATGATGGCTTTTTCGTCAGACCGCGATGTGCAAGACGTGCCGAAGAACGAGGCGGAGCGGTTTTTTCTCGACATCACAACCGAGACTTGTCCGATGACGTTCGTGCGGACCCGGTTGCTGCTCGACCGGATGCCCGCGGGCGCGATCGCTACAGTGCGCCTGACCGGCCCGGAGCCGCTCGGCAACGTTCCGGCCTCCGCGCACGCCCTCGGCCACGAGGTTGTTTCGGTGGCGCCGGAGACGCCGGGCCGCGAGTCGCCTTCCGCCGTGTGGCTCGTCACGCTCCGCAAGGCGGGCTGAGCGCCCGTGCCAACACAACCGCATCGGTTCCGTCTGCGTAGTAGCGCCGGCGCCGGCCGACCTCGTGGAAGCCGCTGCCGACATAGAGCCGGCGGCCGGCGTGATTGGTGTCTGCGACTTCGAGGAACAGCCGTGTCGCGCCGCGCGCCTCGGCCTGCGCGGCGGCGGCGGCGACGAGGCTGCGGCCGATCCCGCATCGCGCGTGGCGGGGCGCGACGCCAAGGGTGATGATTTCGGCCTCGTCGTCGGCGACCCGCGCCAGGACCAGTCCCGCCGGCTCGCCGTCGTGCAGGGCGACCAGGGCGAAGGCTCCCGGCATGGCGAGGAGCCCGGTCATCGCCGTTTCGGTCCAGGGATCGGCGGGGAACGCGGCTTGGTGGAGCGCGGCGAGCAGCCCGGCGACACCCGGGCCGGCCGGCGCGAGCATGGTGCTCACGCGGGGGCGGGGGGGGGTGGGGGAGGCGGGCGCACCGCCGGCGGATCGATGTAGAGCGGTGCTGCGTCGAGCGGCGCGAGGGTTCCCTTCAGTCGCGCCAGTGCGACACGGGCGACGTCGTGTGCGGCCGGAAGCGTCGCCTCGGCACCGGTGCGGAGCGTGGGGGCGGCGTCGCCGACGATGCGGGCGATGGGGGGCGGGGGCTCGCCGGGGCGCCAGGCGGTCGGCGCGGCGGTCAGATGCGGCAGTCCGTCGGTGACGGTGAAGGGCATCAGGAAGATGTGGCCGCGGCGGCTGTCGATCGCGGCCAGCACGGGGCCGTCGGGTGCGGCGGCCGCGAGCGCCTCGCCGGTGGTGACGGGGATGAGCGGGATGCCGGCGCCGAGCGCGATGCCGCGGGCCAGCGCGAGGGCGGCGCGCACGCCGGTGAAGCTGCCGGGGCCGATGGTGACGGCGACGGCGTCGGGGGTGGCGTCGGCGAGGACCTGCTGCGCGAGGATGGCGATCGCGGCCGCCTGGCCGTGGCCGCCGGGGGCCTCGGCGAAGGAGTCGCGGAAGGCGGCGGAGGTGCGCGCAAGCGCGCAATCCAAGGCAAGAATCGGGGGGGGCCCCCCGCGGCCCCCGCCCCCCCGCCCCCCCCCGGGCCCCCGGCCCCCCCCCCGCCGGGCCCCCCCCCCCGGGGGGCGGGGGGGGGGGGCGGGGGCC
>NZ_JBHYDW010000179.1:0-7529 GCF_051860475.1 Elioraea sp.
TGGCCATGATCCGCATCATGCTCCGACGCCTCGCCGCAACCTCCTCAGCGTGAATCAGAACTTCCCGGATGGGCTCTGAGACTTCTGCAGCTACGGTCACATCGGCACCTTGACCACCGTGATGTCCACGACCCGGTTCCGTGGCTGGGTCGCGTCGTCCTGCAACGCCGCCCCCTGGCGCACTTCGCCGGTCCAGTCGGTGTCGATCCGCGCAGCCGGTACGCCAGCGTCGATCAGCGCATCGCGGACCGCCTTGGCGCGCCGCTCCGAGAGAACCAGATTGGCGGGCGGGGCGCCAATGCGATCGGTGCGGCCGACCACGGTCAGCCGCGTGTCCGGAGTGTTCGCGATGACATAGGCAGCACTGCCGACGACCCTCCGGCCTCTCGCGTTGATCTCCGCGCTGTTGGTATCGAAGTAGATCTGATACCAGGCGCCGGCCAACTCAGGACCGCTCGTTGCGGCGTCATGACGCGGCGGTGCAGCCTGCTGCGCCGGCTGGGCGCATGCCGCCAGAACGGACAGCGCGACGGCAGCGGTCAACGCTTTCAGGCCGTTCGTTGTGCGAACCATCGTAGCCTCCATTTCTTCAGTGAACTGGTTTACGCCAGGTACGGCCTATCGCCAGATCGGCCGACCGAGATCGATCTGGTCACGCCGCGTGAGCGCTCCCGTGCCGGCGCCGACAGCACCGCCGATCAGCGCACCCTCAAGCGGTGCACCGACGATCAGACCACCGAGCGCGCCGACCCCGGCGCCGATTCCGCCGCCGCTGATGGCTCGGTCGCCGGTCGTGTTGCCGCAAGCGGCAAGCGCGAGCATCGACGCCAGCCCGATCGTCGTGAAAGCTGCTCTCTTCATCCTGATTTCTCCACTCATCCTCGTTCCTCCATGCAATTCGATCACTCCGGTCGCGTCCTGCAGCCCAGAACTCTGCGGAGGTCTGCTGTGACGGGCTCTCTCTGGCTTCGGCGCATATCCGTTGCGGCCGGGCCACCTCGGCGCAACCCGCGATCGCCCCGAGTGACTCGCGTCATCCGCACGACGCGGTGCACTGCCAAGCAACCCTCGGGCGATCCGGGTCATGCCGCTGTCGAGAGTCGCCAGCGGCCATTGGACGGCTAGTACCAGCGTCCTCGCCCGTACCAGCCACCTCCAAGCAAAGCGATGACGAGCACGATGATCAGCAGCGTCGTGAGGTCCATGTCAGGCTCCTGCGGGTGCCGGCCGATGCGCCGTGTCAGTCGCTGCCTCGGATGCCGTGCACTCCAACAAGTAGCCAACAGCCGGCTTACGTCGCGGTTCCAAGGAGTGCCACAAAAAAGATCCCTGCCGCAGCGCCAGACGGGTGTTCGGGAACGCCCCTGCCTCGCTGCAAGCTCGCTGCGAGCACCCAATCCGGGGTGCCGAGGCTTGCGCGAGGTGCAAGCCGTTGCTCGGACGCGGCGTCCTAACCGGCCACGCAGCCTGGCCGACCGTGTCGATCACGATACCGACCATCCGTGCAACTCCACGACCGCAGGACTGTTCATCCCTCAATCCATTCGCGCTCCGGTCGTCCATCCTGACGATCGCGCGCGCGGCATCAGGTCAAGGGGCGAACATGGCGAACGCAGAGCGCGACGTTTCCGCAGACCGCGTTGCCGAGGAGCGGAGCGAGGACGATGGGATGCCCGAGCATCCCATGAAGGCTCGCGACCCCACCCGATGGGCTGCGGACCGCCCGGCACGGGTCGCGCGGGGCTCTGGCCTCGCTGGCCTTGCGGCGGCCGCCTGCGCGGTCTCGGCGCGGGTCGCCTCGGCGGCTCGCGCTGCTTGGCGTCGGTGGTAGTCGAGGACGGTGCGAGGCTCTCTCCGCAGCGGCCGATGGCCTTGCAGCACAATCGCCTCCACCGCTGTCGCGAAATGGCGGGAGTGGCTCATCACGACGAAGGCTGACCACGCATCTCCGGCGACCGGCCCGTTCAGGCGCCCAACGAGGAGGATGCCGATCGCGCTCGGCAGACACTTCATGGCGCTGACCACAACCGTTGCGATCAGTCCATTGGGGCAGTGTCACGCGCTGGAAGGGACTGCGTGAGACAACTCATCCTTCGCCTCGTCGGGCCCGGCGCGCCGGCCGCGCTTTGGACCAATACGAATCCAGTTCGCGAAGAGCTGTTCAGCGTCCAGCGCCTGGAGGAGCATGCGCGCAGCCTGGCGGCCGCGCAGGCGATCACGCCGAAGGCCACGAAGGGCCATCCGCTGGAAAGGCGGCTTGCTGACAACGGATCGGTGCTCCTTGATGCCTACCGTGCCCTTTCCCGGGCGACCGGAACAGGAGCCGCGATGACGGCCGCGGCCGAGTGGCTGCTCGACAACTACCACCTCGTCGAACGGCAGATCCGCGAGATCGGAACCGCGCTTCCGCCCGGATACTATCGCCAGTTGCCGAAGCTCGCCGCCGGACCTTTCACCGGATTCCCGCGTGTGTTCGGCATGATGTGGGCATACGTCGCGCATACCGACAGTCGATTTGATGTCACAACACTGCGTCGCTATCTGCGCGCCTACCAGGAGGTTCAGCCGCTGACGATCGGCGAGCTCTGGGCGGTTGCGATCACGCTCAGGATCGTTCTCGTCGAGAACCTCAGGCGGCTGGCGGAGCGGCTGATGCACGATCGCGCCGCACGGCACGAGGCCGACCGTCTCGCGGACCGCCTGCTGGGCAGTGGCGGGCGCGCCGCCGAGCCGGTCACGGTGGCGCTCGCGGAGCGCCGGCGCGCGACGCTGCCGGATGCGTTCGCCGTCCAGCTTGTGCACAGGCTTCGCGATCAGGACCCACGGATCACCCCGGCGCTGACCTGGCTCGACGAATGCCTTGCAGCACAGGGCGCAACGGCTGACGCCGTGGTGCACGAGGAACACCAGCGACAGGGCGCATCGACGGTCACCGTGCGCAACATCATCACCAGCATGCGGCTGATTGCCGACGTCGACTGGTCGGAACTGTTCGAGAGCGTCAGCCTTGTCGACGATGCACTTGCCGTCGGCGGTTGCTTCCTGGATATGGATTTCCCGACCCGCAATCTCTATCGCAGCGCGATCGAGGATCTGGCGCGCGGTTCGGACCGTCCGGAACTCGAGATCGCGCGCAATGCGATCCTGGCGGCAGAGCACGCCGGGTCCACCGACTTGGGCATCGCAGACGATCGACGTCGTGATCCCGGGTATCACCTCCTGGCGGGCGGACGCCGCGCGTTCGAGGCCGCCATCGGCTTCCAGCCTGGGCTGCGCAGCCGGCTCGCGCGCCTGAGACGGGCGGCCGGGGTCGGAGGCTACGCGGGCGCCATCGCGGCCGTCGCCGCGAGCCTGCTCGCGATCCCCCTGCTTGCCCTGGCCGCAGGTGGGCTGAGCGGAGCCTGGCTCGGCCTGCTCGGCCTCCTGGGCGCCATTCCCGCCATCGACGCCGCCGTTACGCTCGTCAACCACGCAACGATGCGGGGTCTCGGCGCGACCCTCCTGCCTGCCATGAAACTGCGCACCGGCGTGCCGGCGCAGCTGCGCACGCTCGTCGTGGTGCCGATGCTTCTGACGACACGGACAGCCATCGAGGAGCAGATCGAACGGCTGGAGGTGCACCATCTGGCGAGCCCGGAAGGCGATCTTCACTTCGCCCTGCTTTCGGACTGGACCGATGCCGCCGCCGAGCGGGTCGAGGGCGACGATGCGCTGCTGGCCGCCGCGGCGGACGGCATTGCCCGGCTGAACCGGCGCTACGATGCGCCTCCAGGCGGCGAGCGGTTCCTGCTGCTGCATCGCCGTCGCGTCTGGAGCGCAAGCGAAGGGCGTTGGATGGGCTGGGAGCGCAAGCGGGGCAAGCTGCACGAGCTGAACCGGCTGCTGCGCGGGGCGACCGACACCACCTTCATAGCGCCGGACGAGCCGCTCGCCGTCGTACCGAGCGACGTCCGCTACGTCATCACGCTCGACGCCGATACGCGTCTGCCGCGCGACACCGTCCGGCGGCTGATCGGCAAGATGGCGCATCCGCTCAATCGCCCGCGTCTCGATCCGCGCGTCGGCAGGGTCGTGGAAGGCCATGCGGTGCTGCAGCCTCGCGTGACGCCGTCGCTGCCGGTCGGCCACGAGGGATCGCTGTTCCAGCGGGTCTTCTCGAGCATGAGCGGGATCGATCCCTACGCCGCGGCGGTCTCCGACGTCTATCAGGACCTGTGGGGAGAGGGGTCCTACGCCGGCAAGGGGATCTATGACGTCGACGCCTTCGAGGCCGCCCTCGCCGGGCGGATACCGGAGTCGACGCTGCTGAGCCATGATCTGTTCGAGGGCGTGTTCGCCCGGGCCGGTCTCGTCTCCGATGTCGAGGTCGTCGAGGAGTTCCCCGCCCGCTACGACGTCGCGGCACTGCGCCACCATCGCTGGGCGCGCGGCGACTGGCAGTTGTTGCCGTGGATCCTGTGGGACGGACCGCGACCTGCCGGGGCGGACGGGCCGGCCCGGGCCATACCCGGGATCGGCCGCTGGAAGATGCTCGACAACCTGCGGCGCACGCTGTCGGCGCCGTCGGCCGTCCTTGCCTTGCTTGCCGGATGGATGCTTCCACTCGGCGCAGCGCTGGTCTGGACCGTCGTCGTGGTCGCGACCCTCGTGCTGCCGACACTGATCCCGGTCATCGGCGCGATCGTTCCGCATCGTCCCGGCATCATGCTGCGCAGCCATCTGCGCGCGCTCGGCGGCGATCTGCGGGACGCCCTGACGCTCTCGGCGCTGATGATCACGTTCCTTGCCCATCAGGCGTGGCTGATGGGCGACGCGATCGCGCGGACGCTGACTCGCCTGTTCGTCACCCGTCGGCACCTGCTCGAATGGGTGACCGCGGCACAGGCAACGAGCGGTCCCTGTCTAGACCTGGTCGGCCTCTACTGGCGGATGGCAGGCGCGGTCGTCATCGGTGTCGTCGCCTTGGCCCTCGGAGCGCTCTCTGCCGACGGCACATGGCTCGTGGCGTTGCCCTTCGCCCTGGCCTGGATCGCCTCGCCGGTCGTCGCGCGGTGGGCTAGCCTCGCCCCGCCTGACGCCGGACGAGTGTCGGCATCCGATAGCGACGCCCGGGCGTTGCGGCTCATCGCGCGCCGTACCTGGCGGTACTTCGAGTGCTTCGTGACGCCAGTGGACCACATGCTGCCGCCTGACAACTTCCAGGAGACCCCGGCGCCGGCGCTCGCCCACCGGACATCACCGACCAATCTCGGCCTCTACCTCCTGGCGGTCGTGAGTGCGCGCGACTTCGGCTGGCTCGGAACCACCGAGGCGATCGAGCGGCTGGAGGCGACGCTGGAGACCATGGGTCGCCTCGACCGCTTCCGGGGCCACTTCTACAACTGGTACGACACGAAGGATCTGCGGCCGCTCACTCCCCGCTACGTGTCCACCGTCGACAGCGGCAACCTGGCTGGGCACCTCATCGCGCTCGCCAATGCCTGCCGGGAGTGGCGTGATCAGCCGCTTGCCGCCGCGGCGCGGCTCGACGGCATTGGAGATGCGATCGATCTCGCGCGCGACGCAGCGTCCCGCCTACAAGATGGACGCGCGGCCCAGGCCACGAGCTGGCAGCACCTGATCGATGCGCTCGCCAGGCTCTCATCGGATCTACGACAGACGCCGCAGGACGAGCTCAGTCCTAGGCATGTCGCCGGTTTTGCTGCCGATGCCGGGATCTTAATCGATATCGCGCGCGAGATCGCGGCCGAACGAGGCGACGAACGTAGAGCGGATCTGCTGTTCTGGGCGGAGGCAAGCCGGACGACGATCGAGAGCCATCGACGTGATCTCGATGCGTCATCGAATGCGACCGCCACGCAGCGGGTTCGCCTCGCCGCCATCGAAAACACCGCGCGGGTGACCGCGCTCGCCATGGAATTCAGCTTCCTGCTCGACGCCGACCGCAAGCTGCTGTCGATCGGCTACCTCGTGCCCGAGGGGGCGCTCGATCCCAGCTGCTACGACCTGCTCGCCTCCGAGGCGCGGCTTGCCAGCTTCATCGCGATCGCCAAGGGCGACGTTCCGGCGCGTCACTGGTTCCGCCTCGGCCGTGCCGTGACGCCGGTCGCCAGCGGTGCGGCGCTGGTCTCCTGGTCGGGATCGATGTTCGAGTACCTGATGCCGTCGTTGGTCATGCGCGCGCCGGCGGGAAGCCTGATGGAGCAGACGAACCGGCTGATCGTGCGGCGCCAGATCGACTACGGCGCGACGCTGGGCGTGCCCTGGGGCATCTCGGAATCCGCCTACAACGCCCGTGACCTGGAGTTCACCTACCAGTACTCGAACTTCGGCGTCCCCAGTCTCGGCCTGAAGCGAGGGCTCGCCGACAGCATCGTGGTCGCCCCTTACGCCACGGCACTCGCGGTCATGGTCGATCCGCAGGCTGCGGCCCGAAACTTCGAGCGCCTCGCCTCGGCCGGTGCGCTCGGCCGCTACGGCTTCTGCGAGGCGCTGGACTACACCCCGAGCAGGATCCAGGACGGCACGACCGTCGCGATCGTGCGTGCCTTCATGGCGCACCATCAGGGCATGACGATCGTCGCCATCGCCGACGCGCTGCTGGATGGCGCGATGCGCGCGCGGTTCCATGCCGAACCCATGATCCAGGCGACCGAGCTGCTTCTCCAGGAACGAACGCCGCGCGACGTTGACGTGGTCCGTCCCTGGCAAGCCGAGCCTCGGTCGAGCGCGAGGATCGAGGAGGTCGAAGCGCCGCGCGGCCGACGCTACGCCTCTGCCCACGACACGCCGCCCGTCACGCATCTTCTCTCGAACGGCCGCTACACGGTCATGCTCACGGCGGCCGGCTCGGGATTCAGCCGTTGGCAGGACATTGCCATCACCCGGTGGCGCGCGGACCCGACCTGCGACGACTGGGGCTCGTATATGTACCTGAGCGATGTCGAGAGCCGCGCCGTCTGGTCGGCGGGTTTCCAGCCGAGCGGCGCCGAGCCCGACGACTACGGTGTCGTGTTTCACGACGATCGGGCCGAGTTCACGCGTCGCGACGGCACGCTCACCACCACGATGGAGGTGATCGTCTCGGCCGAGGACGACGCCGAGGTCCGCCGCATCTCGATTGCCAACACCGGCAGCCGCGTCCGCGAGATCGAGGTCACGTCCTATGCGGAGCTCGCGCTGGCCCCACAGGCGGCCGATGTCGCGCATCCAGCGTTCTCGAAGCTGTTCGTGCAGACGGAGTATCTCGCCGACTCCGGCGCGATCGCTGCGACGCGGCGGCGGCGCGCCCCGCTCGAGCCCGAGGTCTGGGCCGCGCACCTGGCGATCACCGACGGCGGAGCGCTGGGCGAGCCGGAGATCGAGACCGACCGCACCCGGTTCCTCGGGCGCGGCGGCGACCTTCGACAGCCGGCCGGGCTCAGTGATGACCGGCCGCTTCCCGGCACGGTGGGGACGGTGCTCGATCCGATCTTCGCCCTGCGCCGCCGGGTGCGTGTGGCGCCGGGAGCGGTTGTGCATGTCACCTT
>NZ_JBHYDW010000180.1:0-7519 GCF_051860475.1 Elioraea sp.
CAGCATCGCGAACATCGTCTCCTGCCCCTCGCCGACCGCGAGCCCGCCCACCGCATAGCCCTCGAAGCCGATCGCGGTCAGCGCGGCCACACTCTCTCCGCGCAACTCGGGATAGACGCTGCCCTGGACGATGCCGAACAGGCCGTGGCCGTCGCGAGGCACGAAGGCGTCGCGGCACCGCGCCGCCCAGCGCATCGAGAGCCGCATCGAGGCAGCGGCCGCGGCCTCGGTCGCGGGGAAGGGGGTGCACTCGTCCAGCACCATGGTCACGTCCGCGCCGAGCGCGTGCTGGATCGCAACCGCGCGCTCGGGTGTCAGCCGGTGCTCGGAGCCGTCGAGATGGCTGCGGAAGGTGACGCCGGTCTCGTCGAGCGAGCGCAGTTGCGACAGCGACATCACCTGGAACCCGCCGCTGTCGGTCAGGATCGGCCCATGCCAGTCCATGAAGCGATGCAGCCCGCCGAGTGCCGCGACGCGCTCCGCGCCCGGGCGCAGCATCAGGTGGTAGGTGTTGCCGAGCACCATGCGCGCGCCGGTGGACCGCACGGCTTCCGCCGTCATCGCCTTCACTGTGCCGGCGGTGCCGACCGGCATGAACACCGGCGTGGGCACGTCGCCGTGCGCGGTGTGCAGCCGGCCCGCGCGCGCCGCACCATCGGTCGCGGTCAGGGTGTGGTGCAGCGTCATGCCGCGCGTTCCAGCAGCGTCGCATCGCCGTAGGAGGCGAAGCGGTAGCCGGCGGCGAGCGCATGCGCATAGGCCGCCATGATGCGCTCGCGACCGGCGAAGGCCGCGACGAGCACCATGAGCGAGGTGCGGGGCAGGTGGAAATTGGTCAGCAGCAGATCGGCCACGCGGAACGCGAAGCCGGGGGTGATGTAGAGGTCGGTCTCGCCGCACCAGGGCTGCGCGGTGCCGGTCGCGCCCGCAGCCGTCTCCAGGGTACGCAGGCTCGTGGTGCCGACGGCGACAATGCGGCCGCCTTCGTGGCGGGTCGCGGCGATGGCCTGCGCTGTCTCGGGCGGCAGTGTGGCGCGCTCGGCGTGCAGCCGGTGTGCGCGCACGTCATCCACGCGGATCGGCAGGAAGGTGCCGGCGCCGACATGCAGCGTCACGCGCGCAGTCGAGATGCCGCGCGCCGCGAGCGCCTCGATCAGGCGGGGCGTCAGGTGCAGCCCGGCGGTCGGCGCGGCGACCGCGCCGAGGTGGCGTGCGAAGGTGGTCTGATAGTCCTCGGCATCGGCCGGGGTTGGACCCTGGTCGCGGTCGATATAGGGCGGCAGCGCGAGCGTGGCCGCTGCCGTCGGATCGCCTACGAAACGCAGCCGCACCGTGCCGCACGCGCGTGCAATCACCTCGGCCGTCGCGGCGCCGAAGTGGATCACGGTGCCGGGTTTCAGCCGTCGCGCGTTGCGTGCCAGCGCCTCCCAGGTGCCATCCGGGAGCGGGTGATCGAGCGTGACGCCGATGCGCGCATTGCCGGCGGTGCCCTCGAGCTGCGCGGGGATCACGCGCGTGTCGTTCACCACCAGCAGGTCGCCGGGGCGAAGCAGTTCCGGCAGGTCCGACACGCAACGGTCTGCCAAGCCGTCGCGCCCAACCACCAACAGTCGCGCGGAATCACGCGGCCGCGCGGGCTCCTGTGCGATCCGCTCTGGCGGCAGCGCGTAGTCGTAGTCGGCGAGGGCGAACACCTTACCCGTAGGTCGCGATCTCGATCAGGTTGCCGTCGGGATCGCGGCAGTAGACCGAGGTGATCGGCCCGAGCGCGCCGTCCTTGCGGACCGGGCCGAGCTCCACCGCGACGCCGAGATCGTGCAGATGGCCGATCACCTCGTCGGCCGTCACGGTGACGACGAAGCAGAGGTCCTGCGTGCCGGGTGCCGCGGCCACACCGGAGAACCACTCCTGCTGCGTGGCCTCGACCGGGCGCAGGTTGATCTTCTGCCCGCCGAAGGCGAGCGCGGTACGAAGCTGCGGGCCGAAGGTGAGCCGCTCCATGCCCAGCACCTTCTGGTACCAGGCCACGGCGAGCTCGACGTCCTGCACCGTGATGACCAGGTGGTCGAGGCGGTCGACGGAGAAGCGCATCAGCCGGCCTTGGGCAGCTTGGCGGTGACTTCGATCTCGATGCGCATGGCGTCGGTGGCGAGCCCGGCGTGGATCAGGGTCGAGGTCGGGCGCGCCGTGCCGAGATACTTCTTGATGACGGGCCAGCACGGTTCCCAGTCCTCGCGCTTCGGCACGATGAAGAAGGCGCGCACCACGTCGTCGAGCGACGCTCCGGCCTCGGCCAGCGCGGCGGCGATGTTCTGGAAGCACTGCTCGGCCTGGGCGACCACGTCGTCGGCGATGGTCATCGTCGCGTAGTCGTAGCCGGTGGTGCCGGACATCCAGACATAATCGCCGTCGACGACGGCGCGGGAGTAGCCGATCTGCTCCTCGAACAGGGAGCCGGAGGAGATGCGGCGTCGCGTCATGCGATGTCCTTTCGCGAGGTGTCGCCGCCGCGGACGACGGCGGAGAGCAGGACGGTCAGGGCGAAGGCGACCAGGGCGGCGTGGACAGCGTGGCTGATTTCCCACTGGTTCCGCACCGAAGTCCAGTCCGCGGGCAGGGTCGCCGCGGTCCAGGTGTTGAGGGCCTGGTTCGCGGGATGGGTGAAGCTCGCCCAGACGGCGAGGCCGAGCGCGACGGCTGCCGCTGCCAGGGCCGAGGGCGCCCAGCGCCAGCCACGCCGCCGCTCGCGCCAGGCAAGCGTGCCGAGTGCGACCAGCGCGCCCGGCTCCGTCACCGCGGCGACGGGACCGAAGGCGACGTAGAGATTGTGATGCACCGCGAGCCAGGTCGGCCCGTTGAGCCGCAGCTTGCCCCAGAGCTCCAGCGGATGGCTCGCCACCATCACGAAGGTCACGATCAGCAGGGCAAGGGCGAGGAGGCGGTGCGCGCGAAGGTCGCTCACTCCAGCCCGTCGTAGAAGTCGTTGCCCTTGTCGTCGATGACGATGAAGGCGGGGAAGTTCTCGACCTCGATGCGCCAGACCGCCTCCATGCCGAGCTCGGGATACTCCAGCACCTCGACCTTGCGGATGCAGTCCTTGGCCAGCCGCGCGGCCGGCCCGCCGATCGAGGCGAGATAGAACCCGCCTTGCTTGCGGCACGCCTCGCGCACGGCGCGCGAGCGGTTGCCCTTGGCGAGCATCACGAGGGACCCGCCGGCGGCCTGGAACTGCTCGACATAGCTGTCCATCCGCCCGGCCGTGGTCGGCCCGAACGAGCCGGTGGCGTAGCCCTGCGGCGTCTTCGCCGGCCCAGCGTAGTAGACCGGGTGGTTGCGCAGGTACTCCGGCATCGCCTCGCCGCGGTCGAGCCGCTCCTTGATCTTGGCGTGGGCGATGTCGCGCCCCACCACCATCGGACCGGTGAGCATCACGCGTGTCTTCACTGGATACTTGGACAGCGTCGCGCGGATCTCGTGCATCGGCCGGGTGAGGTCGATCGCCACCGTCTCGTCGCCGAGATGTTCGTCGGTCGTCTCGGGCAGGTACTTCGCGGGATCGGTCTCGAGTTGTTCCAGGAACACGCCCTCTGGCGTCACCTTGGCGAGGATCTGCCGGTCGGCCGAGCAGGAGACGCCGATGCCGACGGGCAAGCTCGCGCCGTGGCGCGGCAGACGGATCACCCGTACGTCGTGGCAGAAATACTTGCCGCCGAACTGCGCGCCGATGCCAAGCTTGCGGCTGATCTCCAGCACCTGCATCTCGGCCTCGAGGTCGCGCAAGGCGTGGCCCGCGGCGCTGCCCTGGGTCGGCAAGCCGTCGAGCCAGCGCGTGGAGGCGAGCTTCACCGTCTTCAGCGTCGCCTCGGCCGAGGTGCCGCCGATCACGATCGCCAGATGATAGGGCGGGCAGGCCGAGGTGCCGAGCGTCTTCATCTTGGTTTCGATGAACTGGTACAGACGCTCGGGGTTCAGGATCGCGCGGGTCTCCTGGAACAGGAAGGTCTTGTTCGCGCTGCCTCCGCCCTTGGCGACGAACATCAGGTGGAACTCGTCGGCGTGGTCGTCGCCGGGGGACGCCATGATGTCGAACTGCACCGGCAGGTTGTTGCCGGTGTTGACCTCGTCGAACATCGAGAGCGGCGCCATCTGCGAGTAGCGCAGGTTGGTCTCGGTGAAGGTGCGGAACACGCCGCGGGCGAGCGCCTCCTCCTCGTTGCCGTCCACCCAGACGCGCTGGCCCTTCTTGCCGAACACGATCGCCGTGCCGGTGTCCTGGCACATCGGCAGGATCCCCCCCGCGGCGATGTTGGCGTTCTTCAGGAACTCGAGCGCGACGTAGCGGTCGTTCCCGGACGCCTCCGGGTCGTCGAGGATGGCGCGGAGCTGGCGCAGATGCCCGGGCCGCAGCAGGTGCGAGGTATCGCGGAACGCCTGGAAGGCGAGTTCGGTCAGGGCCTCGGGGTCGATCGTCAGCACCCGCCGGCCCGCGGCATCCACCGTGGCCACGCCGCCGACAGCGAGCCGCTTCCACGGAGTCTCGGACGGGCCGAGCGGGAAGATCGGGCTGTAGAGGAACTCGCCGGTGCGGGCAGGGCGGTTCAGGGGCGCGTTCATCGGCGGCCTCCGTCTCGACAAATCGGTAGGGCGGCGAGGCTTATGGCACGCGCCGGATGGACGGGCCAGCGCCGGCGCTCAGCCGCGCGGCGGGCGCTTCCGGAACGCGTCGAGGCTGACGACCTGCGGCGCTTCGGCGTCGGCGGTGGGCTCGTCCTCGGCCTCCGCAGGCTGCGGCGTGGCGATCTCGCGCTCCGGTGCCGCGTCCCCGCCCCTGATCTCGAAGCGCAGGCCGAACCGGACAGACGGATCAGCGAACTGGGTCACGGCGAGCCAGGGCACCGAGAGATGAGCGGGTACGCCGCCGAAGAACAGCGTGACCGAGAAGCCCTCGCCATCCGCCTCCAGCGCCTCGAACTGGTGCTGCAGCACGACGGTCATCTCGTTCGGGTATTGCGACTTCAGCCGGGCAGGCATCCGGACGCCGGGATGGTCGGTGTGGAATGTGATGTAGAAGTGATGCTCGCCCGGCAGGCCCTCACGCGCGATGCGGTCGAGCGCGAGCCGCATGACGTTGCGCAGGCTCTCCTGGATCCAGGCCTCATAGGGCAGCAGGCTGTCCTTAAGCCCAGGCTCGTCCCCTGCCATCACCTGTCCTGTTCGTCCCCGTCCCGCGTCGAGCCCATCATGCCGTCCCCGCCCTCGAGGGCGGGCGGCGAAGTGGGGGGCTTCTGTTGCCCGGTGCCCCCCGAACCGCGCTTGCCTAGACTACGTCAGGCAGCGAGCGCCATACGGCTGTTGTCGTTGGCACTTATCATCGGCCCGATAACGGCGGTACCATGCCGAGCGAAAGGCGGGCCTTTACCACGCGCGTCGAGCCTGTTTCGCCCCCCTGCCCCGCCAGCCGAAGCGGGGATTGGTGGAGGCGCCGGGCACTGCCCCCGGGTCCGCAACGCTTATTCCACGCGCCGTTTATCGCCATAGCCGGGTTGCCCCGACACCTGGGAATATAGGAAACGCAGCCGTCATACGGAAGCCCGGCGACTCGGCGGGGCGGGAGCACAGATGCAACTGACCGATGCGCAGAAGGCGGAGATCGAGGCGGCGCGCGCCGACTCCCGGACAACCCTGCGTCCCACGGTGGACGCGATCGAGGCGCTGCTGCACTGCCCGATTCCCGTGCTCGATCACGGTTTCGTTCGCGTCGTGGACTACATGGGCGACGATGCCGCCGTCGTGCAGGCGGCGCGAGTCTCCTATGGCCGTGGCACGCGCCGGGCACAGGACGATGCCGGGCTGATCCGCTACCTGATGCGGCACTGGCACTCGACCCCGTTCGAGATGGCCGAGATCAAGCTGCACGTGAAGCTGCCGATCTTCGTCGCGCGCCAGTGGATCCGCCACCGCACCGCGAACGTGAACGAGTACTCGGCGCGCTACTCGGTGCTGGATCGCGAGTTCTACATCCCCGCGCCGGAGCATCTCGCCGCGCAGAGTGCCGCCAACCGCCAGGGCCGCGGCGAGGTGCTCTCCGGCGCGGCGGCGGCCGAGGTGCTGCGGCTGCTGCGCGAGGACGCCCAGCGCACCTACGACCACTATGCCTGGATGCTGAACGAGGGCGAGGACGGGGCGCCGGCCGACCCTGCGCGTCGGGGTCTCGCCCGCGAACTCGCGCGGATGAACCTGACGCTGAACCTCTACACGCAGTGGTATTGGAAGGCCGACCTGCACAACTTCATGCATTTTCTGCGCCTCCGCGCGGATCCCCACGCGCAGTACGAGATCCGCGCCTATGCCGAGGCCCTGCTCGACGTACTGAAGGCGTGGGCGCCGATCACGCACCAGGCGTTCCTGGACTACCGGCTTGGGGCGGCGACGCTGTCGGCGCCCATGCTCGCCTGCGTGCGCCGGATGCTGTCCGGGGAGACCGTGACCGCGGAGACGAGCGGACTTTCCAAGCGGGAGTGGCGCGACATGGCCGAGGTACTGGGCCTCGCGCCATGACGGCCGCCTATGCGAGCCGGCGGGCGATCGCGCGCAGCAATCCCGCCGCTGCGTTCGCGGAGGCCGAGAGGCGTTCGTGACGCTGGGTCACCTTGAGCCCGGCGCCGCGCGCATCGCGCAGGGTCGTCTCGATCGTGTCGATCACCGCTGTCAGTTCCGCGACCCGGATACGCAACTCCATCCGCTCGCCGAGGCTCGCGGGCAGGTCGGTGGCAGGCAGGTCGGTGGCGGGCAGGTCTGTGGGCGGCGGTCCTGTCGCGGGCGGGGGCGAGTGTGCGCCGCTGCGGGCGCCATCCCCGGCGACGCTCACCGTAGACGGCCGGCAGTCGTCGTGCTGGTCGTCCATCACGCGCTTCCTCCCCTCCGCGCGGGGGCGCGGGGCCGTCAGGCTTTCATCATCGACTGCCCCACGATGTCGACGCAAGTCAAGCGCGGGAAATCGTTCCGGTATGATGGAAAGGCTGGACCGTAGGTGCACGAATGACCGTTCTGGTGTTCGGCTCGATCAACCTCGACCTCATCTTTCCGCTGCCGCATCTGCCCGCGCCGGGGGAGACGGTGCTCGGAGCCGCGATGCGCCTGGAGCCCGGCGGCAAGGGCGCCAACCAGGCGGTCGCGGCGGCGCGCGACGGCGCCCGAGTGCTGCTCGCCGGCGCGGTGGGGCAGGACGCGTTCGCCGAGCCGGCCCTCGCGCTGTTGCGCGAGGCGGGAGTCGACCTGACGCGCGTCGCCACGCTCGATGGCTCGACCGGTTGTGCGGCGATCGCGGTCGACCGCGCGGGGCGCAACCAGATCATGGTCGCGCCGGGCGCGAACCTTGCGGCCGCAGCCGCGCAGGTGGAGGACGCGGCCCTCGGTCCGGATACAGTGCTGGTCGTGCAGCGGGAGTGCGATGCCGGCGAGACCGCGCAGCTGCTGCTGCGCGCGGCGGCGCGGGGCGCGCGTGCGGTCGTGAACCTCG
>NZ_JBHYDW010000181.1:0-4892 GCF_051860475.1 Elioraea sp.
CCCCCGAGGGCGTCTGGGACGAGTTCTGCGCGCGCTTCCCCTATGCCGAGACCGAGGACCAGGCGCGCGCGATCGCCGACGTGCTGGAGGATCTGGCGGCCGGCCGGCCGATGGACCGGCTGATCTGCGGCGACGTGGGCTTCGGCAAGACCGAGGTGGCGCTGCGGGCCGCCTTCATCGCCGCGATGTCGGGCGCGCAGGTGGCCGTCGTGGTGCCGACCACGCTGCTCGCGCGCCAGCACCACCGCACATTCCTCGACCGGTTCCGCGGCTTCCCGGTGCGCATCGCCCAGCTCTCCCGCATGGTGAACGCGAAGGAGGCGGCCGAGGTGAAGCGCGGTCTCGCCGACGGGTCGATCAACATCGTCGTCGGCACCCACGCGCTGCTGTCCAAGGGCATCCAGTTCAGCGAGCTCGGCCTGCTGGTGGTGGACGAGGAGCAGCATTTCGGGGTCGCGCACAAGGAGCGGCTGAAGCAGCTCCGCGCCGATGTGCACGTGCTGACGCTGACCGCCACGCCGATCCCGCGCACGCTGCAACTGGCGCTGACGGGTGTGCGCGAGATGAGCATCATCGCCACCCCGCCGGTCGACCGGCTCGCGGTGCGCACCTTCATCCTGCCCTTCGACCCGGTGGTGCTGCGCGAGGCCTTGATGCGCGAGCGCTTCCGCGGCGGGCAGGTGTTCTACGTCGTCCCCCGCATCGAGGACCTGCCGAGGGTGCGCGAGCGGCTCGCCGAGATGGCGCCGGAGCTGAAGGTGGTGGAGGCGCATGGGCGGCTTTCGCCGACCGAGCTCGAACGCGTCATGACCGGGTTCCAGGACGCGCAGTACGACGTGCTGCTCGCGACCAACATCATCGAGTCCGGGCTCGACATGGCCGGCGTCAATACGATGGTGATCCATCGCGCCGACATGTTCGGGCTCGCGCAGCTCTACCAGCTCCGCGGCCGTGTCGGTCGCGGCAAGCTGCGCGGCTACGCCTATCTGACGCTGCCGGCGGACCGCAAGCTCACCGCGACGGCGCAGAAGCGGCTCGAGGTGATGCAGGCGCTCGACAACCTCGGCGCCGGGTTCACCCTCGCCTCGCACGATCTCGACATCCGCGGCGCGGGCAACCTGCTCGGCGACGAGCAGTCGGGCCACATCCGCGAGGTCGGCATCGAGCTCTACCAGCAGATGCTCGAGGAGGCGGTGGCGGAGCTGAAGGCGGGCGAGGGCAAGGCTGTCTCCGACCGCGACTGGACGCCGCAGATCAACCTGGGCATGGCGGTGCTGATCCCCGACGCCTATGTGCGCGACCTGCCCGTGCGGCTCGGGCTCTATCGCCGCATCGGCGCGCTCGCGAACGATGCCGAGAGCGAGGCGCTGGCGGCGGAACTGGTCGACCGCTTCGGCCCGCTGCCGGGCGAGGTCGAGAACCTGCTCGCGGTGGTGGGGATCAAGCGGCTCTGCCGCGAGGCGGGGGTGGAGAAGCTCGATGCCGGGCCGAAGGGGCTGGTTGTCCAGTTCCGCGGCAACGCGTTCCGCGATCCGGTCGGGCTGGTCGGGTGGCTGCAGAAGCAACGGGGGGTCGCGAAGCTGCGCCCCGACCACAAGCTGGTGGTGACGCGCGATCTCGCGGACCAGTCGGCGCGGGTGCGGCTCGCGCGCGAGGTGCTGGGCACGCTCGCGGCGCTGGGGACGCGCGCGAAGGCGGCGTAGTCGCCGTCACGCGGCGCGGCGGTACCGCGCCGCCCGCAGCGCCACGAGGTGGCGCGCGATCGCCTCCATCCCCGACACACCCGCTGCCGCTTCGGCCTCGGGGTTGTAGTTGGTGTTGGTGTTCACGTCGTAGGTCCAGGTCCGGCCCTCGCGATCGGAGATGAACTCGATCCCGGCGACACCGATGTCGTTGGCGGCGAGGAATGCCTCCCAGCGCGGGACCAGCGCGTGCGTGAAGCCGTCGATGATGCGGAACTTCGGCCCCTTCGCTTCCGCCGGGCAGACCTCGCCGGCGGCGCACTGATCCGCCGGGCAGAGCTCGAACCCGTCAGAGGTGTCCACGCGCACGGCATAGAGGAACCTGCCGCCGACGAACTCCACCCGCGTGATGAAGGGCTCGGGCGCGGCGATGTAGCGCTGCACCAGCGTGATGCCGTCGAGCGGCTCCTCGAATGCGTCGGAGGCGAGATGCTCGGCCAGCGCCGCGGCCGAGAGGAACAGCCGCACGCCCAGGCCCTTGCCGCCCCGGTTGTGCTTGAGGATCAGCGGGAAGCCGAGCCGGTCGGCCGCCACGGCGATGTGCTCGCGTCCGACCACGGCGATCGTCTCCGGGGTGGCGATGCCGAACGGGGCGAGCGCCTCGTACTGCGCCACCTTGCTGATCTCGAGCGCGAGCGCGCGCGGGCCGTTCACCACCGTGCGACCATGGCGGTGCAGCCAGGCGAGGATCGCGCCGGTGTGCTCGGCGGCGAACCGGTGCCCGCGCGTGTGCGAGGACGCGCTCATCCGGTTGTAGAACACGCCCTCGGGCGGCGGAGCGCGCAGGTCGAGCAGGCCGCGATCGACGAACCACTCGCGGAACGGCACGCCGATCCGTCCGAACGCGGCCCTGAGCGGCACGATCCAGGCCTCGTTCTCGTGGATCACGTGGATGTCGGGCATCGAGGGCTCCTTCAAGCGGCGGGGTCGAGGGCAGGGGCGGGTGTCGCCGCGACGGCGGCAGACCGGCCGGGCGTGTGCGCGTCAGACCGCACCAGTGTTGCAAGCCCGCCGACAGCGGCGACCGCGAGCCAGGCGCGATAGCCTGACGCGGGCACTGCGCCGGGGGTCGCGGGTGTGTCCGCCGGGGTGGACCTGGCCTGCATGGGAAAGGATTTCCTCTCCATGCGCTTTGCAAAGTCAAACAAAAGATTATTCTACCACTGAGTGAGCTAATTCCCGAAGGATCGTCTCTCATGGCCCGAACCGCGGAGCTCGATCACATCGACCGTGCGATCCTGCGCCTGTTGCAACGCGACGCCTCGCTCTCGCTCGCCGCGATCGCCGAGCTGGTCGGGCTCACCCAGACACCATGCTGGAAGCGCATTCGTCGGATGGAGCAGGCCGGTATCCTGACCGGCCGCGTGGCGCTCGTGGATCCGGCCTCCGTGGGGCTGCCGCTGACGGCCTTCGTCGCGATCGAGACGGGCGATCACTCCGCCCCGTGGCTCGATCGGTTCGCTGGCGTGCTGAGCGGCATGCCCGAGGTGATGGACGCCTGGCGCATGGCCGGCGACGTGGACTACCTGCTGCGCGTCGTCGTGCCCGACATGGCGGCCTATGATGCGTTCTACCGCCGGCTGATCGCCGCGATCCCGCTGAAGAACGTCTCGTCCCGCTTCGCGATGGAGCACATCAAGGCCGAGACGGTGCTGCCCGTCCCGGAGTGACGGCGGAGGCAGTCGCCCGCCCCCGCCCGGCCGTCGCACGATCAGGCGGCGAGCCGGAGGCCCTCGGCGCGCCTGGCGAAGAGCTGCGCCAGGGGGCTCTCGTGGCGGGTGTCAAGCCGCTCCGCCGCAAGCGCCGCGGCGAGGGCCGCGTTGCCCGAGCGGAACGCCGCCTCGATCAGCGTGAGGTCCAGCACGTCACGCTGCGCATGGCTGCCGCCGAAGCGGTGCGCGATCGAGCGGATCGGACGGAGCAGCGTCACCGTGGTCGCGTCGTCGCCGTCGCCGAAGGCGAGGATCGCGCGGCAGACGTCATGGCCGACATCGCGCGTGAACATCGCGTTGTCGTCGTTGCGCGCCATCGCGTCCTTCTGCGCTGCGATCACCGCGGCTGCCGCGTCGCGGCGGCCGGCGCCGACAAAGGCCATCACCGCATGGGCGTCGTTGAAGGCGTAGTTGGCCGCCGTGGCGATCGGCGACCAGTTGTCGGCGACCGCGTCCCAGCGGCTGCCGACATCGACCCCGCGCAGATGGAGCCGCCAGAGCAGCGCCGAGGCGTCGATCATGTCCAGCACCACGCCCGACTTCGCGCCGTAGATCTCGGTGTCGAACAGGTTGAGCACGGCGGCAAATTCGCCCCGATCGAGGTGGTAGAGCGCGAGGTGCCACCAGTTGTGCACCTTCAAGAAGCTGTCGCCCGCCCAGGCATCCGGATTGGCGGTCATCCAGGCGATGCCGTCAGCGGTGCGGTTCTGCATCTCCAGCACATGCGCGACCGCGTGCTGCGACCATCCGTCGCGCGGCTCGAGCTCGACGCCGCGGCGCCCCGCAGCCTCGGCGCGCCCGTAGTCGCCCGTCTCCTCCAACCCGAAGGCATGCATGCCGAGGACCGAGTGGTAGCCCGGCACGGATGCGTCCCAGGCCGGCAGGGCGCGCGCGATCCGGTCGCGCAGCATCCGCGAATGGCCGGTGAAGAAGTCGATCTGGTGACCCGCAAGCAGACCCAGCGCATCGCGCGGGGCGTCGATCGTGACGTCCTCGAGCACGCGGCTCGCCCGGTGCCAGCGCCCCTCGATCAGGTGGCCGATCGCGGCGACGTGCCCGCGCTCACGCAGCGTCCCCGCGGTCGCGGCGGCGGCCGCATGCGACTCACGCGCGACTGTGAGGCCGGCCGGCTCGGTGCCGAGCAGATGCAGCCACGCCCGCAGAGCGTGGGCCAGTGCGAAGCCAGGGCTTCCCGCGATCGCCTTGTCGACCGTGGCGACCGGGTCGCCGCGGTAGCATTGCAGCTCGGCGAGCGCCTGCTCGAAGTGATCGAGGCTCTCCTGGTTCGCGCCCGTGACGGCGAGACCGCGGCGATCCAGCGTCATCATGTTGCAGCTCCGTTCCAGATGTTTCAGGCCGAAACGCCCGCGGGCCCATCCCGCGTCGTCCTGAACCCAAGGGCGTGAGGCGGCGCCTCACGACGTGAGGGACGCTTCCC
>NZ_JBHYDW010000181.1:4902-7441 GCF_051860475.1 Elioraea sp.
CTCACGGCCACGCTTCGACTAGACGCTAGTGCCCCATGAGCGTGCATGGAATGGAGACCGCGGGCGCGGCCCACCGCGACGGGCCGGTGCTGGCGGTGCTGCCCGTGGAGAGTCTCGGTGCCAGCGCGGAGGACGCGCTGCTCGCCCAGGGGCTGCACGAGGACCTCTGCGCCGAGCTGACTCGGTTCCGCGGGCTTTCCGTCATCTCGTGGATGTCCACGCTCGCCGCCGGGGGCCTCGCGGACGATCACGTGCGCGCCCGCCTCGGTGCAACGCACGTCCTGCGTGGGCGCCTGCGCCGAGCGGACGGGCGGCTGCAGCTGAGCGCAAGCCTCAGCACCTGCGCGGACGGAACCCAGATCTGGAGCGAGCGATTCGTCGTAGCGGCGG
Source organism: Elioraea sp. (assembly GCF_051860475.1). Lineage (NCBI taxonomy): Bacteria > Pseudomonadati > Pseudomonadota > Alphaproteobacteria > Acetobacterales > Elioraeaceae > Elioraea > Elioraea sp. The sequence goes on from NZ_JBHYDW010000181.1 coordinate 5,293, forward strand.
AGGAGGTGTTCACGCTCCAGGACGAGATCGTCGCGCGGATCGCCGCGACGCTGAACGCGCGGATCGAGGAGAGCGCGCTCGCTGAGGCGCGGCGGCGACCGACGGAGAGTCTCGCCGCCTATGCCCTCACGCTGCGCGGGCTGACGCTGCTGCGCGAGGCGACACTCGCCACCGACGAACAGGCGCGTGCACTGTTCGAGCGCGCGATCGCGCTCGATCCGCACTACGCGCGCGCCCATGGCGGGATTGCGCTCTCGTGGTTCAACGAATGGAGCTGCGTGTTCTGGCAGCAGTTCCACGAGAACGCGCAGCGCGCCTATGCGCATGCGCATCGCGCGCTGGAGCTTGATGACCGCGACGCCATGCTGCACCTGGTGATCGGCAAGGTGCAGCTGTTCCGCCGCGCGTTCGAACAGGCGTCCTGGTACCTGGACCGCGCGCTTGCACTCTGTCCGAACGACGCGGACCTCCTGATCCAGATCGCCCATTGCGAGGCGCTGCTCGGCCGGCCGGAGGTCGGCGTCGCGCATGCCGCGAAGGCGATGCGGCTCAATCCGTACCACCCGAACGTCTACTACATCTACGCTGCGATCGCGCATCTGCATGCGGGCGACATCGAGACCGCGATCGCGTTCGGTGCGCGGGTCGACGGGGTCCCGTTCGTCGATGCGCCGGCCTTTGTGGCGATCGCACATGTACTCGGCGGGCGGCGTGCGGAGGCGCAGCGTCTGTTCGAGACCTATCGTGCGGCGTTCCGCGAGCGCATCACCTTCGACCGCGAGCCCGCGCCGGGCGAGGCCGTGCAGTGGATGCTGTCGATCAATCCGTATCGGCGCGAGCAGGATGTCGCGCTGCTGCGCGAGGGGTTGCGCAGTCTCGGCGAGCCGGTCGAGCCGCCGATCCTGCCGAGCCTCGGCGACGAGAGCGGACCCGAGGGTCCGGCGCTCCTGCGCGCGGGCGACGGCTGGGTGGCGGAGTACGAGGGAAGGCGTGCCATCCTGCCCGACCTCAAGGGCCTCGCCGACATCCGGCGTCTGCTGGAGCGCCCGGGCGAGGAGGTGCACTGCCTCGACCTCGCCGAGCGCGGGGACGACGCCTATCGCGGTGAGGCGGTGCTGGATGATGCGGCACGCCACGCCGTGAAGACGCGCATCCGCGATCTCCAGGAGGAGCTCGCCGAGGCCGAGGACATGAACGATCCCGGCCGCGCCGAGCGCGCGCGCACCGAACTCGACCGGCTGGTGGAGATGCTGGCGAAGGCGCTCGGCCTCGGCGGCCGCGGACGGCGTCTCGGCGATGCGGCCGAGCGCGCGCGCACCACTGTCACCTGGCGCATCCGCCACGCGGTGAAGCGGGTGGAGGCGGCGCATCCGGAGCTCGGCCGGCACTTCGCCAACAGCCTGCGCACGGGGGTGTTCTGCGTCTACCAGCCGGAACGGGCGGTGCGCTGGCGGCTGGACGAGGGCGCAGCAGTGCCGATGGCGTAACGGCGGCCTCGCTGGACGCGGCCCATCCTGCGATTGCATGTCCGGCTCAGCAATGCACGGCAGAGTGGTGCCGATGCGGTGATTCTGCTTTACTCCGACCGATCGCCATCCGCGTCGGAGGGGTGCATGGCAGGGACGGCATTCCAGTATCAGGGTGTCGCGATGAAGCGCGGCGACGTGCTGCTCAAGCACGCGAAACAGACCGCGAGCGTCGGTGATTTCTTCGTGCACGGCCTGATCAAAGTCGGACAGAAGCTCGGCAGGGGAAACAAGACCCCGGGCGGCAGCGCCTCGATCGCCCATGGCGCGATCACGCTTGGCGACGTCGGCGGCGTGCCCGACATCGCCGAGGCGGTCGGCGGCGGGCTGCAACGCGCGCTGTTCCGGACAACGGGCCATCAGTACCGATGGGACGTCTGGCGCTTCCACGGCGACTGGGACCTGCGCCACCTCGCCGCCGACCTCGCGGCCGCGATGGTCGAACGGAAGGAGGCCGTCGGCGGCTACGGGTCATACAACTTCAGGGGCCTTCCCGGCGCGGCGTTGACCTCGGCGGCGCCGTCGCAGGCCCGTGACCAGCCCATCACCACCGACATGACGGGCTATCTCGACAATCTGCATGCGCATAATGGCCTGGCGCGCGAGAGCTTCTTCTGTACCGA